>JAYVQJ010000469.1:0-7808 GCA_043777235.1 Planctomycetia bacterium | reverse complement strand
GACAGCTCGAACGATTGAATGCGCGCTTCCAACTGCGCGTCTCCCGGTCGTTGTTGTTGATGCCGACGATTCAACTCTTGCAGCAGGTCGAGCTGTCGCCGCTGTTGCTTCACGGTGAGGTGCGGGTTGCGAATGTTCTCGATCAGCTTGTCGATCTCGGTTGATTTCGTGTCGATGTACGTTCCTTGAAAGACGCCCGGCAGAAAGCCGGCTTGCCAGTTCTGTGATTCTTGAATCGGATAACCGCCGGGACACATCGCGATGAAGCCGGGCAAGTCTTGGTTCTCGCTGCCCAGGCCGTAAGTCATCCACGATCCGAAGCTGGGGCGAATCTGCCGAGGCTCGCCGCAGTTCATGAGCAGCAGCGACGGTTCGTGATTCGGCACGTCGGCTTGCATCGAGCGAATCACAGCGATGTCGTCGATGTGCTGAGCGGTGTGCTCGAAGAGTTCGCTGACCTCGATTCCCGACTCACCGTACTTCCGAAACCGAAACGGCGAACGAAACGCGGCTCCGGTTTTTCGCTCGGTCGGCAAGTTGAACGGCAGCTCCTGGCCGTGGTACTTGTCGAGCGCCGGTTTTGGATCGAACGTGTCGACGTGCGAAGGACCTCCATTCATAAAGAGGTGAATGACTCGCTTGGCCTTCGCCGGAAAATGCGGATGCTTCGGCGCGAGTGGATTGAGCGACGTCGCGCCAGCCGCACTGGCGATCGTCGGCGACAACAGTTCGGCCTGCTGCAACACGCTCGCGAGACCGATCGCTCCGAAGCCAAGGCCAGATCGGGTGAGCAATTCGCGGCGGGAGATTGGGAAGGTCGGATTCATGACGTGGCGAGGCTCGTTGAGGAAGGCTCAGTGGCAATGATCGAGCGATTGTACGTTCGCGACGCATGAATGTCCTGGTTGTTTATGCTCCGATCATGCGGGGGTTCCGAACGGTTTGTACGACGGATTTTGAAACGCAGAGAACGCCGAGGGAAACGCTGAGTTCGCGGAGATTCCTCTGCGATCTCTGCGTGATTTCTCTCCGCGCCCTCTGCGTTTCAAAAACGCAATCCCCGAACGACGACCGGTCGATAGCCGCCGTCCAATCACGAACTTATCGCGATCTCTGGAAGCGCCGCGGGGTCGAAGTCATTGAACTCGGTGCCGAGTACTTGGCTTCTCGTACAACAGCCGAGGTTGGCTTCGTTTGTTGCTGAAGTTCACCGGAAAGCTGCGACAAGAATTTGCTGCTGGCGCGATTGATGATGACGACTCGACTGGCTCCGCGCGGATTGTTCAGCGGGCGGATGATGCAGACGACTTCGGATTCTTCTTTCGGGTCGACTTGGCTCGCCGTTTCCGGCGTGTTCATCGCCGGAGTCACGGGAATCCCAATCGTGGCCGCAGCCAAATTGGGACGAACCGGCGCGTCGTCTGAATCAGCAGTTCCCTTCGCCGACGCGAACGGACTCGGCAGGTCGTCAGTCGATTTCATCGACTCGTCGCTGTCGAACGCGGGCTCTTCCCTGGCCGTTGCTTTCAAAGCGGCGTCCGTCTCGCGAGCGGCCAGCGAATCAGCAGTCGGCCGAGGTTCGGCATGTGGATAAAGATGCGACAGCTTCGCTTCGGCGAGCAATTCATGAATCGGTTGCAGGCCGGAGTACAAGCCGCGTTGATCTCGTTGATCAGCGGCGATGCAGATGCCAACCAGACGGCCGGCGGTGTCGAACAAGCCTCCGCCGGAGCGGCCTTGAACGGGGACTCCGGTGCATTCGATGTTGTCTGGACCGTTGTAGCGGTTCAGGCAAGTGACTCGATGTTGCCGTTTGCTCGGAGCTTCGCCGCTGCTGCAACCGATGCTGAAGACGTGTTGGCCGAGCGTCGGTGCGTTGGGCAGCCCGGCGATCGTCGCGACCGGCAACGGAGTCGCGGTGGGAATCCACAACAGGCCGATGTCTCGTTCGAGGTCGTAGCGCAGCAGGTGTCCCAGCGTCGTTTCGTGTTTCGTGCCGTTAAAGATGTCGACTTCGATCAACGGCTTGTCGTCGATCTTTCGGAAGATGTGTCCGCACGTCAGGATCGTGGTGCGACCTTCGCGACTGTCGATGATCGTGCCGGTCCCGAAGTTGACTCCTTGGGAATCCTTCACGCGAATTCGCAGACAGGCCGGCATCGGATCGCCACCAGTCGTCTTCGGCGAAGTCGGGGAGTCTTCCTGCTTGGCTCGAATGATCGGAGCGTCCGGCTTCGCGGCCGGCTCTTCGGATTTCGAATTTCGGATTTCGGGTTTCGCTGCGGCGCTTGCCGTCGCACTCGCGTTCGCCAGCCGAGCACGCTCACACATGCGGCGCAGTTCGCTTTCGGGTGGCTTGCCTTCGATGCGATCGACTTCGCGATCGGCGATCATCAACACGAAACTCGGGATCGAGACGACTCGATGCTGCTGACAGATGAAGGCGTTCTCGTCCGCGTTGATGATCTTCAGCGGAAAACCTTCGCGTTGCAGTCGATGAACCAACGGAGCAATCTGTTGGCAAGGAGGACAACGATCAGGAGCGGTGAACTCCAAGACGACCGCTTCCGGCTCAGCAGCGGCGACGGCCGCAGCCATCAGACACAACGCAACGACGTGCATGTCAGGCCTCCTTGCCTGGATTTCGCCTGCGACTTGTAAATTCGACAACGCGCACGGACAGAATTACAAACGACTCCGTACAGGCTCCGCCTTGGAATCGCTTGTTTCGCCGTGAATCGGCCGAGTTCGCGATGTTTTGACGGCTCAGCCCCCAATCGCAACTCGGCGTTCGGCTTGAAGAGCAGCGATCGTGCCGGATCGGAGAATTGTCTGCAGAGAACTTGAAGCGTCATTGAGAAGTCGATGACGATCAGCAGTCCGTTGGAAATCGGCGAGAGTCACTTCAACAGTCGCAACTCGACACAGTGCTTCTGGCTGAAGAAGGTCAGATCGAAGTATTCCAGAAAGCCAGTCCAACCCAAGAGGACCAAATAGTTTTGTTCGGGGTCATCGACGTTGATGACTCCGACTGGCATTCTCCAACAGACCGACTCGCTTCCCTCCAGCAGTTCCACATCGACATGGCCGAGCATGGCTTCATGGCGATGATTGCCTAGGCCGCCAAGTGACCAACTTGGCCCATCGGCCAATGGTATCCCGATGTCTTGCGCGACCGCTCGGCTAACAACGACGCCGTCCGCTCCCGTATCAAGCAAGCCCATCAAATAGAGATCTCCGGTTTCGCCAATCAAATGAACTGGAATTTCAGGACGATAGATCACGGTCGATCCGTCAATTGGCGACGCAGGGACTTCATAGTCTTGAAATGGAAACCTCATCGCGCACCACCCACGAATCGAACATGCGCGTTCGGAGCCTTGGCGATGATCGGCTTCGTTTCACCGACCTGACGCGCAGATTCTTTGGCTTCCGCCAGCGAGTCTCCAGAAGCGACGATCCGCGTTCGTTCGTGGTCCCACGCAATCCACTTTCCGCAATATTCGAGGGGAACTCGTAGAGCCGTTGGAAAGTTGTCTGGCATAACGGATTCCTGAGAAGAGAAACGTTGACCGAATACGGGGCCATTCTGACACAGCCGTCCGAGAAAGTCAGCGACAAAGTTCGCGGTCAGCTTCTGTCGATGAATCGACCACGGAAGTGACCGTCGTCTTCGGGAGCTTGATATTGAATTCGCAGCGACGGGTCGGCGATGACTTTGCCTCCGGCGTGCTGCGAGCGGATCGCGTGGTCGCAGATCGTCGTGGTCAACAGAGTGCGCTCGATCGGGTACGGCGAGCGGCCGGTCGCGAAGAACTTTTCGATGTTGAAGGTCAGCGGATCGAAGAACCGCGCACCGGGTGGAGCGGGCAAATAGAAGCAAGTGCTAACCGGTTCGGCTTGATCCTTGATGCGGCCCGCGAATGCGAAATCGGCGGTTGCTTCGACGAGATTGAAGACGGCTCCCTTCGTGCCGTCGGCGTATTCGATCAACGTGACGAGCGGTTGCTTGACCTCGTCGCGAACTCGGCCGTAGTTGCGGCTGGGACAACGTGAGAGCGCGTGTTCGAGCAACGTCCAAGACCAGCGGCCTTCGTCGCCGGCTTTCCAGACGGCGTCGCCCGACAGCGTTTGGACCGACTTCACTCCGGTCTCGCCGCCGCGACGACGTTCCATCATGCACTGCAAAACTTCGAGAACGTGAAAGAGGTAAATCTCCCAAGTGCTGCGGTCGTAGCCGATGACGGCGATTCCTTCCTCGAACGGCGTGCCGAGCGGCGGATTGAACTCTGGCATTCGCCACGTCACCGGCAACGATGAGCCGGCCATCAAGCCGAACTTTAGTTCCTTCGACGCGGCGACCATCTTCGCGGCCTTCTGATGATCGAACGACAAATGCTTGTCGACGAACACTGGCACGCTGCGACCGCTCTTGCGGAAGACATCGACGATCTCTTGGAACAGCTCGAAGCGTGGATACAGAACTTGATGCCGTTCGTTCTGCGGGTACTCGCCGTGCTCGATGATCAGCAGCACCGCATCGACATCCAACTTGTCGCCGCCAAGTGCCTGTGCGACTGACGAACAAAGTTCGATGCCGTGCTTCTGACAGACCTCCGGGCCGAGATCGTCATCAGGCTGTTGTTGATCGAACATCCGCACCAACCGAAACGGTGGTTGATGATGCAGCCCGTTGATCGTATAGCCGTGAATGAATCGCCCGGCGATGTGATACGCGTGCGACTTCAGGCGATAGATCGAATTGATCGCGGCGACTCGCGGCAGTTTCGCCGGACCCTCGTCCGCGCTCAGCGACAGCCACGGAGCCATCGCGGCCAACGAACCGAGTTTCAGGAGATCGCGACGTCGAAGCAGGGTCGGTGGAACGCTCATCGGTGATTCTCCTCGGCTTCAATCAGTGTGGAGTCGTTTGTGGCGGGAGTTTATCGGCCAGTCGATGTGGGACAATTCATTCTGCCAGAGTCAAACTGGCCCGCCGAACGGATTTGGAGTTTCATTTTTGAAACGCAGAGTTCGCCGAGAGGAGCGCAGAGTTCGCGGAGAACTCGTTGCGAACTCTGCGTGTGTTCTCTCCGTGATCTCTGCGTTTCAAAAACTCAGTCCAAACGACGTCCGCCTCGCGGACCACGACGATATTGGAATGCCCCGATTTTTTTGTCGCACTGGCGACTCGTCAGATCACCAGTCGCGTTGTCGGTGCAAGCGAAGCCGCGTACAGTCCCTGCCACTATGGATCTGACTGACGGGCTGAAGCTGCTGCTGGCCTTTGTTTTGGTGTTGCTCAACGGCTTTTTCGTGTTGGCGGAGTTCGCTCTCGTCAAAGTTCGCACCACGCGCATCGAGGAACTTGCTCGCCAGGGAAACCGCCAGGCGATGATGGCTCGTGGGATGCTTGAAGATTTGGACGAATACCTCTCGGCAACGCAGCTTGGGATCACGGTTGCCAGCTTGGCTCTCGGTTGGGTCGGCGAGCCGGCGTTCGAGCACATCCTGCAGGGCCTGATTGGCCGGCCGGATTGGATGACCGACAAAGCGAGCCACATCCTCTCCGCGATCGTGTCGTTCTGCCTGATCACGTTCTTGCACATTCTGATTGGCGAGCAAGCCCCGAAGATCCTCGCGATCCGTCGGGCCGAGCAAACGACGTTGGCGGTCGCGTTGCCGATGCGCTGGTGCTTCCGATTGTTTTACGTCCCGATGCTCGCGGTGAACGCCGGCTGCAATTTGGTTCTCAAGTTGCTTGGCCTGGAAGCAGACCATCACGAAGTCGCGCACTCCGAACAAGAACTGCGGATGCTCTTGTTCGCGAGCCAAGCCACTGGTTCGTTCTCGTTCAATCAGTTGCTGATGGTCGAGAACCTGTTCGATCTCAGCAAGCAGACAGTTCGCGATGCGATGATCGCGTGGCCTCAAGTGCAAACGCTCGACGCGAACACCCCGATTGCGGAAGTCCTGCGGGCGGTGCGCGAGCATCGCTTCTCGCGCATCCCGGTGCTCGATCCGAAATCGCATGAGCCCGTGAAATACCTGCTGATGAAAGACCTGTTGCTGCTGGAACACAACGACCGCAACTGGCAGCGCATTCTGCGACCGCTGCGAATCGTCGCGCCGGCCGACAATCTCGCCATCACGATGCAGGAACTGCAACGGGACGGAGCCAACATGGCTGTCGTCATGGACGGTCATCGCCCGGTTGGACTCATCACGCTGGAAGACATCCTGGAAGAGATCGTCGGCAAGATCGAAGACGAGTACCCGCGTCTGCCGCGTCTGTTCTTGAAAGATGCACTCGAAACCGGCGCGATCCGATTGGACGTCACCGCAACGACTGCTGAGTCCGCGATCAGAGAACTCTGCACGGCAATCCCGGCTGGCAACATCCCCGCCGACGTCGATGTCATCGGACTGGCGCTCGCACGCGAGCAACTCATCACGACCGACGTTGGACTTGGCGTCGCGATTCCGCACGCTCGTTGCCCACGACTCGCAAAGCCGCTGCTGGTCTTCGGTCGCTCGGACGAAGGGATCCTCTTCACTCCGACCGCCACCGAACCGGTGCGATTGATCTTCTTGCTCGTCACTCCCGCCGACCGTCCGAACTTGCAGGTTTTCTTCTTGGCTCAATTGGCCAACGTCGCGAAGAGCGAATTCGTCCGCGAGAAGCTCCGCCAAGCCGCGACGCCGACCGAGCTACTCAACATCATCGAAGCCGCCGACCCGGCCGTGACGGGATAACGTAGCCCTGTCGCTCCGCGACAGGAGAGCCGATCGTGAATCCGGCGTCATGCGGGTGTTGACCTTGTTTGTGCGACAGAGGGCCACTCGGCATTCGGCTTTCCTGTCGCGGAGCGACAGGGCTACGGGAAGCGACAGGCTACTTGCTTTCCCAATCGAGCCGCAGAATGTGGCCGGACTTGAAACCGACCAACAGCCACTCGCCGAGCGGGTCGCAGATCACGCGGACGATCTCCTCGTCCACTTCGGTGGCCCACAACAACTGGCCATCGGAATCGAGCCAATACAACTGCCGCTCCATCGTCGCGACAGCGATCCGTTCGGCGTCGCAACTGCACGACACGCGACAGACCGTCCCTTCGACCAGGAACGAATCCCCCGTCTCACCTCGGCTGTCGAGCGACAACAACCCCTGATTGAATCCCGCGAGCAAGATCGTCTCGCCGTCGTCCGCCGCGCACATTTCACCCAGCGACGTAAAACATTTCTCACTCCAAAGCCGCTCGCCGTTGACCTTGTGAGCACAGACTTGGCCGAACTCCGCCGCACCGATCAGGATTGGCTCTGCGGCGAGAAACTGAATCCACTTCAGCGGCCGAGCCGTCTCGAAGATGCTGAGTTGCTCGCTCTGTTCCCCCAACACGAGATTGCCGCCGTTCGCCAGACTGATCGCTGTCTGCCGACCATACGGCGTGACCGCGACACCGAGCGCCGGCTCCGGTAAAGCGACCGACCATTCCGCTTCGAGATTGCCATTCAACCGAAACACTTTTCGGTCGCCAGCAATCACCGCTCCCGCCGCGTTCGTGTCCGACCATGCGACCGCTCGCACACCGCGCAGGCCGCGAGACACCGTCAACAATTCGCCGCGCCGGTCGATCCGGTATAGCCCGCCCGTTTCGTCCGCCGCAAGCAGTTCGCCCGACTCGCGCCCCGTGTCCATCGCCACGAGCGGGGCTTCCAGCGCGAACACCCAACGCAACGTCGGCGGCCTCCCTTGCCCATCTCGCAACCACTTTGGCTCAGACATACTCATCGTGGCGAGCATGATA
>JAYVQJ010000468.1:0-7817 GCA_043777235.1 Planctomycetia bacterium | reverse complement strand
GAAAAGCGGTGCTGACACACCGCACTCCAAAGTCATGCTGGCTCGCTATTTGGCCTCTGGAATACTGCTCTTGGCATCTTTCCCGAAGTCTTTGACCTTGAGCTTGAGTGTCATTGAGCCCAAATCTTTTCCGTTCTGTTCGATCTTGGACTTGGCCTCCCAAGCGACGACTCCAAAGGGAGCATTTTCGTGCAAGCGGATCGTGAACGTGGAATCAAAAGCTGCGCCTCCCTGATCGGTCTTTTCGTTGGCCTTGATTCCTTCACACAAAAGCTTCCCGAGCTTTGTCTCAATGGAGAGCGGCTCGAGTTTCTCGATGTTCTCATAAGGTCCGTGCAAGAAGGGTTGAATTCCCTTGAGGTGTGCTGCACCGCTTCCTTCAAGATCCATGATTCGCCGAGGTTTGTTATTTTCAATCATTGAGTGCTTCTGCCAGGCCTGCACGACATGCTTCAGCGGCTCTTTGCCCTTCATGAGGTGCTCCTCAGGAATCAAGAGCTTTTCGACGTATGAAGCTGGCTGACCGCCCACTTTTGCGTCATTCGCGAGCTCAATCCAGCGACATCGTTTTCCATCGACGTCGATCGTGCCCACGGAACTGATCGTCAGAGTCCCGGTGAGTGTCACATCGGTACCGTCGGGCTCGATGGCATTCCCAAGGACTTGAAACTGAACCCAAACGCCATCTTCGGGGAGTCGGTACAGCAAACCCTCCGCACGACTCGTGGTGGTCAGCAACAGGCACAATGTCACTGTGGCGAGAAACGTAAGAGTTCGCATGACGGAAGACCTCCAGTCGGGAATTTGAAAAAAATGAAACACCGATCACTTCGCCAACGCGACGTAATGAAACAACGGCGTCGCCACCAGCCACAACGGTCGCTGAACTCGGTATTCCTTCCAAACCAATCGCCAAAATTGCGTGTCGGAGAACATGGCGTTTCACCCTGGAGTGCGGCGGCTCGACGCCGCCCTCCATCCAAGAAAGGTCGGCGTTCGATCACAGACAAATTGTTGGAATGACAGTTCGCTTTCGATCGGACGGGTTCAAGAAGCTGGCAAGCGATTGGGTTCTTGAATGGAGGGCGGTGTCGAGCCACCGCACTCCAGGAAATACGCCGTGAAAATCTCTTCGAGGTTCGGTCGTCGCGCGGCGACCTCAGCGACGGACTCGTGAATCCGCAACACATCGAGATCGGGCGGTGCGGCTCCGCGAGTCAGAATTTGCCATTGCCGAGCACGTCGCGATTGCCGCAACACTTCGCCGGTGATTTCCGGAGGCTGAGCGAAGCCCTCGGCGAGCGTGACCGTCAACTCGGTGATCTCGTCCTTCAGCTTGTCGAGCCGTTCGCACAGCAACAGTTTGCCGTGACGCAAAATCGCAACCATGTCGGCGACTCGTTCGACTTCGTGAATCTGGTGGCTCGATAAAAACACCGTCTTACCGGTCGCCGTGCGATCGACCATCCGTTCGAGAAACTCGCGCCGCACCATCGGGTCGAGGCCCGACGTCGGCTCGTCGAGGATGAGCAGTTCCGGGTCGTGCCCCAGCGACAGCGCGAGCGCGACTTTCGCTTTCATCCCTTTCGACAGCTCTTTGATCTTGCGAGTCGCCGGCAATTCAAACTGCGACGCGATGATGCGATAGCGTTCGAGGAATCCGTCGCCGTAGAAGCCCGACGTGTACCAGCCGATTTCATCGACCGTCATCCATTCGTAAAGCGTCGGCTTCTCGAACACGCAGCCCGCTCGCTGCCGAATCGCCAGCCCGTCCGTTCGGCTGTCGAGTCCCAGCACTTCGAGCTTCCCTTCGTCGGGATGCCCCAGGCCGAGCATCGCTCGGATCGTCGTCGTCTTGCCGGCTCCGTTCTCACCGAGCAGCGCGAAAACCACTCCGCGAGGCACATCGAACGACACACCGTCGAGGGCGACTTCACGACCAAACCGCTTCGTCACGTTGTCCAGCCGGATGGCCGGAGCTTCTTCGTTTGTTGACATAAATTCCCCTCGGAGTGCGGCGGCTTGACGCCGCCCTCCATTCAAGAACGGATGACTTTCGATGCCTCAGAAAACGTGCGAGTGAGTGTCAGTTGTCATTCGGAATGTTCAATAAGATGGCGAGCGGTTTGGTACTTGGATGGAGGGCGGTGTCGAGCCACCGCACTCCAGGTTTCACTTCCCCTTCAACTTGGCGGCCAATTTCTTCTCGATCGCCGGCATCTCGGCGGCAATCAGCTTGTGCAGCTCGTCGGCGTCGATGCCGCTCTGCCGAGCTTCCCAGAGAACTTCGCGCAGTCGTTCCTGCACGAGCCTGACTCGCTCGGCGCGGCATTGTTTGACCGCTCCGGATGCGACGGCCAGGCCCATGCCGCGGACACTCTCCAGCACACCTTCGAGTTGAAGCTGCTGGTACGCCTTCGAGACGGTGTTGAGATTCACCGCCAATTCGCGAGCCAATTCGCGCACCGAAGGAGCCATCTCGCCGGCTGGCAAGGCTCCGGTCGCGACCGCAAATTTGATCTGCCGCACGATCTGATCGTAGATCGCCAGTCCGCTGTCCGGGTCGACGTGCAGGAACATGATTGTCTCCGTGTCATAGACGACTATTACAGTATGACATGTCGCCGAAGGAATGCAAGCGGTCACCTTGAGAAGCGAACCGACGACACAGCCTCAGAATCGTTTTTGCGTGAGTGCAATGAGCCGCAGGGCGCTCGCCCCGGTTTATTCATGGTGATTGAGTAACCCGAATCGTCAGCGAGGGCGTCGTCACGGTTCGCCTCGCTGACGCGTCGGGTTACTTCGCGGCAGTCTGCTTCCGCCATAAGGAGTCCATGAAACATCCCGGCGAGCCTCGGTTGAGCCGGAGCTAGCGCGTTCCGGCTGATTGGAGCATCCACTCAATTTGAGCCGCGCGGAGAATACAACGACTAAAGCGACAGCACCCTTGTGGCCTGGATCATCCAAGGAAAAGTCATCGACCGATCCACAAGGGATCGGGCTACAGCGCAGGTTTCAATTGGAGAGCGGATTATGCGTCGGGGTTCTGTCGGGGTCTCACACGAATCAAGCAACATCTCCGAATTGTCCGCACAATCGGCAAGATCGGTGGGATGTGGTCCGGGATTGCAGAGCGGAGCAAACTGCCGTGAGACTCCGGGTGACGGCGTCATCTAAACTTCGCGACCTGAAAAACTGACCTTCGCCGTTCAAGATCGGGTCGCCTTCATGACTGCTGTGATGAATCCGCCTCAACCGCCTCGCACGGAACCCGCGCCGCAAATGCCGCCATCGCCAATCGCCGATGCGTCGATGCTTGAGGACAAAGTCCCCGAGCATCTGAAAGCGTCCGCGACAACGGCCGGATTCGCGGTCGTGTTGGGATTGCTGTTCGTGTTCCTGAGCTTTCGCCCTCTGTGGCATACCGATTTGTGGGGACATCTGTCGTATGGACGAACGATCGTCGCAACGAAGAGCCTGCCGGCCACCGAACCACTGATGCCGTTGGCAGCGGGAGTGCCGTTGGTCGACACCGCGTGGCTGTCGCAAGTCATCGGCTTCGAGGCGATGAACCGATTGGGAATCACGTCGTTGAGCTTCTTGTACGCGGCGTCGATCACAGCGATGGCATTGCTGCTGGTGTGGCGCGGCTATCAACGTTCGCAGAGCGCGGCGATCACGATCGCGGGACTGCTGCTGTGGTTCTGGGGTTGCTGGCAACATCTCAACATCATGCGTCCGCAGATGGCTGGGATGCTCTGCTTCATTCTCCTACTGACGTTGCTGACCTCGCGGCATCGGCAAACGTGGCATTGGATCGCATTGCCGATGCTGTTCGCGGCTTGGGCGAATTTGCATGGCTCGTTCATGGTTGGTTTGGTGTTGCTGGCCGGATTCGCCGTCGGACGGATGCTCGACCTCGCGGTTCGCTGCGGTGACTTCCGAGCGATTCGGCAAGACAGTCATGTCCGCCGCTACGTGCTGATGTTGGAGTTGGCGGCGGCGGCCGTGTTGCTCAATCCGTATGGAGTGCGGCTGTACGCCGAAGTGCTCACCGTCGCCAATCACCCGAACGTCGCCGAACTGACCGAATGGGGGCCGCTGCAATTGAGAATGGCTCAGGGACAGGCGACGGCAGTGATCGCGCTGTTGTTGATCGTTTTGTATCGACTCAGTCCGCGGCGAGTGACCTCGGCCGAAGCGTTGTTGCTGTTCGGTTTCGGGGCGTCCGCGTTGTGGTCGTCGCGAATGCTGGTCTGGTGGATTCCGTTGGCGGTGGCGTTCGGAATGCAACATGCCGGAGCCATTTGGCATCAGTGGAAGTCGTCACCGGAGACCGTCGAGCCGCTGCGGCGCAATGGTCGTTGGAGCGTGGTCACGGTCGGCATCGTTTGGATCTGCTTCGCATTCACTCCGTTCGGCGGACGAGTGCTGCACGGCAACGACGGCAAGCTGCCGTTGGAGAAACTGGTCTCACAACAAACACCATTGGGTGTTGTCGCGCACCTGAAGAAGCTGGCCGATGAGAAGCGTCTGCCACGCGGGCAGATGTTCAACACGTTCGAGTGGGGCGACTACCTGATCTGGTCGGGGGCACCGAAGCTCAAGGTGTTTGTCGCGTCGCACGTACATCTTGTGCCGCGCGAAGTCTGGACCGACTACATCACGATCAGCGACGTCTCGTCGGGGTGGGAAGAGATGCTGGACCGATACGGCGTGAACTTGATCGCGCTGGATGTGGCGTCGCACGGCAACTTGATCGGACGGCTGCGTGAGAGTGAGAACTGGAAACTGTCGTACTCGGACAACGTCGGGGTGGTGTTTCTTCGCAAGAAGGTGATTTGAAGTAGGACGGGGTTCTTTCTCCGTCCGTGACGGCCTGGGAAGGCCGTCCTACGCACGACGGCCTGGGAAGGCCGTCCTACGCACGACGGCCTGGGAAGGCCGTCCCACAAATGAGGCTGCAACATGAAACTACGTCGTGTCTCTTCGATGGTCTTTCTGGCTCTGCAAGTGCCGATCGTGGCGGCGTTCGCGTGGTCGTATGCGTCGCTCAGCCCCGAATCGCAGCGGCAAGTCCGACGCTTAGTCGTCGCGAAGTCACAGAATATCGCGATTCCACTGGAACGGGATCAGGCGTTGGAAATCACTCCGCTTTACGACGACCCCGAATTGGTCAGCGACGAGAATCTCGCGGCGGTGTTGAAGCAGATCATTCCGCACTTCTCGGCCAAGAAGATGAAACCGAATCACGTCGAGCACGCTCTCCGCGCGTGGCATGTCGATGCGAAGTTTCAAGACCCGGATGCGATCTCGGGCGAGAAGCTGCGAGACTTCTTGATCGACTACGGACGCTTCGCAACCTCGTGGCAGCCTGAGAAGGAAACCGAAACTCAACCCGAACCGCTGCTGCAAGAGCGACCGGATGATGGCGTCTATGTGCAATGGGGCCGCGAATCGAATGCGGCGTCGGTGCATCACGATCACCTGTTGGCGTGTCTGACGGAAGCCGGCGTGCCGTTGTCTCAGCCGGTCTTCACGCCCAATCGCCGAGACCTCACGTTTCGCGACGTATTGCGGCAAGCGTTGCGAGATTTCCGCTACGACGAACGAGAGACCGAATGGTCGGCGATGGCCTTCGGTTTGTGGTTGGCTCCGACAACGAAATCGTGGCGACTGACGGACGGTCGCGAGATGTCGTTCGACATGCTGGCCAAACGGCTGCTGCGCGGACACAAGAAAATGGGAACCTGCGGCGGCACACATCGGCTGTACTCGCTGATGGTCTTGCTGCGGCTGGATGAGCAATACGACATCCTGTCCGACGACGTTCAGCAAGCAGCCTATCGGCAGCTTGAATCGGTTCGCGATCTATTGAAGGTCAGTCAGTTCGAGGATGGTCACTGGCCGTACAATTGGCCGGCGGGCGAAGACGCGGTCAAGAAATCCGACTCGTCGATCCCGCAGTTCCGGCATGTGATCGCGACCGGGCATCATCTCGAATGGTTGTCGATCGCGCCCGAGTCGCTGCATCCGCCGCGCGAGCAAATCCGGAAGGCCGCCGCTTGGATCACTCAGAAAACAATCGCGATGAAAGAGTCCGAGATTCTCGATAACTACACGTTCTTCTCGCACGTCGGCAATGCGCTGGCCATGTGGCGGAAGACGTCGCCGTCAAAGTTCTGGATGGAATGGGAGAAGGCTCATCCATTCGAGCCGAGGCCGAAGCAAGAACCGGAATCGACCGCGACTGAGGAATAGAGCCGTGATGACTTTCCGACTTCAACAGGCTTATCAGCCGCAACGCGCTAGTGCTGTGACACAGCCCGATTTTCGGGTTGGATAGATCAGCCGGTACGCGCTAGCGTCCGGTTCGAGAGTCGATCGACATTCCGAACCGGACGCTAGCGCGTTCCGGCTGATTTTCCGTGTGACGGACAGCAACATCAGGAAGTAATCGCGGTGCTATTCCTGAGTGCCACTGCTGTGTCAGCCGTGCGAACATCGCCAGAATTTCACACGCTCACACGGCTCGCAGAGCCGTGGCACTCGTTATTCAACCGGCGATTACGCTTTTGGCGGCACTCCGTTCGGCCGAGCGAAGATCATGCGGCCGGAACTGCTTTGCAGCACGCTCGTGACAGTCGTCTCGATTTCTTTGCCAATCGAATCACGGGCTTGTTCACAGACCACCATCGTTCCGTCGTCAAGATAGCCGACTCCCTGACCCTGCCCTTCCCCTTCGCGAATGATGCGAACTTTCAGTGAGTCCCCCGGCAGGTATCTCGGCCGCAGTGAACTGGCAACATCGTTAAGATTGATGACCTCGACCCCCTGCACGCCTGCAACGCGATTGAGATTGAAGTCACTGGTGACAACGCGGCCGTTCAAGTCCTTACCGAGTTCGACCAGTCGCTGATCGACCGTCATCCCGCGATGATCGAGTTCCTTCTTCTTGGTGTCGTACACTGAAACTTCCGCGAACGGCATCTGCTGCAACTTGGCAAGGACTTCCAATCCGCGCCGGCCGCGCATCCGCCGGTTCTTGTCCTGCGAGTCGGCGATGTCCTGCACTTCTTTCAAGACAAAGTCGGGGACGATCATCTTGGAATCGAGGATCTTCGTCTCGACCACGTCGGCAATGCGGCCATCGATCAGCGCGCTGCTATCGAGTATCAGCGGTCGGACCCCTTTCAGTTCGCGAGAGAACTCGACGTAGGGAATCACGAATCGGAAGTCGTCCCGCGTCTGCACCAACAGTGATGTGCTGAGGAACGTCATCATCAACGTCAGCACCAATTTGATCGGCCCTTCGTACTTCATCAGCTTGAGGGTCTCTAACAACGGCGTCATCGTCTGCATCATCATGTAGCTCAGCAGCACGCCGATCAGCAGTCCAAAATAGATGGCGGAGATCACTTCAATCCGTTTGCGTGGCGTGAAGATGTCAACCAGAGTCGCGATCTGCGAAATCGCCAGCATCACGAAAAACGCCAGAAATTGATGGTTTTTGAAGACCTCGTAGGGATCGGCCCAGGTGTTGACGAATGTCGCAATCGCCCCGGCGCAGATGAGCAAATACGCAAAGCGAAGAATCATGAGAAACATGGCAGCGGCATTTCTACTCGAAGGTGATCGTCTATCCTCCGCCCTCGGTCAAAGAGCCAAAGAAACGACGCGCGGACGATAATCGGTGACAACCGCGCGACGCAACCACCGACAAATCACGGCAGCCTCGTCGTCAGACGTTGGGCCGTTGCATTCCGAAGCGACAATCGACCGCCGAGATTCCTACCTCGCACGGCGCAATTTGTGGT
>JAYVQJ010000467.1:0-7819 GCA_043777235.1 Planctomycetia bacterium | reverse complement strand
CAGCGGTTGTCCGTCGAGCGGTTTGGGTGGCTGCGGCTTGCCGGTACGCGGTTGAATCAACTCAGACTCGTCGTCGAGGAAGATGACGCGATGTCCGTCGCCGCTTCGAAAATCTCCACCCCAACCTTTGCCTCGCACGCGAGCGAACAAGCTGGCGAAACCGTAGTAATCGTTGTTGGTCCATTTCTCCAACGGGTGATCGTGGCAGTGAGCACACTGAATCGACATGCCGAGAAATGCCATTGAGGTTGTCTCGGCCATGTCCAGCGGGTCTTGATGCAGCGCGTAAAAGTTGGCGGCTCCGTTGTCGAAGGTGCTCCCCTTCGAGAGCACGATCTGTCGCACGAACTCGTCCCAAGGCGTGTTGTCAGCGACGTTCTGCCGGATGAACGTGTAAAATGATTTCAACGCCTGTGGCCGCAGCTTCTCGCCCGACAGCAACAGCAAGTCGGACCATTTGTAGGCCCAGTAGTCGACGAACTCTGGCCGACTCAGCAGTTCATCGACGAGCCGATCGCGTTTGTCCGGCGATTCGTCGGCCAGAAATGCTCGTACTTCACCGGCGGTTGGCAGCACGCCGATCGTGTCGAGGAACGCTCGGCGAATGAATTCGGAATCGCTGCTGCGCGGCGACGGCGGAATGTTCAAACTCTTGAGCTTTGACAGCACATGATCGTCGATGAAATTCGACCGCTCGGCATTCGCGAAGATCGCAGCATCGACCGACGATTCATACGGCGAACTCATCGTCGCGATCACGTTCTGGCTGAGATACCACGCATTGATCGCCCCTTCACCGAATCCGATGACTTTGACGAGTCCTTGATCATCGACGGACGCCACTGTCGCGTTCGCCGACGTGAACTTCGCCCAGCGAGTCACATCCTCGACATGCCCGTCGGTGAAGTGTGCTCGCACGACCAACTGTTGGCTCGCCCCCTTCTTCTGCTGCGAGGCGGTCGGCAGAATTTCGAGCCGCGACAGCCGCGCATCGTCTTCGCTCGGAGCCGATTGCCCTGCCGCGATCCACTCGGAGATCGCACGATATTCCACCGAATCGACCTCGAACCGCATCCCGCCTTTGTGCGGGATCGCTCCCGAGGGCTTCGTCAAAATCAAACTGCGTCCCGGATCGCTCGGCACGATGCGTCGACCGCGAGCTTGCCGAGTCAGCGTCCGAAAATCCGCATCCGGGTCGTAACCTCGCAACGAAAGTTTGAAGCCTCCTTTGCCGGCCAACGCTCCGTGACATGCTCCCATGTTGCAGCCGGACTTCGACAACACCGACTGCACATGATTGCGAAAACTCCACGACTGCGGTTGCTCGAACTTTTCGACAACCACTTTTGCCTTCGCGGACTGATCGCCGACAATCGCGGTGATCGTTGCCGTTCCATTGCCAACCGGGACGACAAAACCATCTTCGATCTTCACCACATTGACGTCTGAAGAGTTCAGATCAAGGCCGCTCGTAATCTGCTCGACCACTTGCGTTCCGGCCATCCGTTGCACGAGCAAACGTTGTCGAACTTGAGAGCCTGTCAGCACGAATTCAGACGGCAGCAGAGTCACCGGCTCGGAACACCAAGCCCGTTCATTGAGCAAAACAATCAGCAACAAAACGAGCAGCGTCAGACGGTCTCTCATGGAAAACACCTCGTGAACTTCTCGATAACGCCGGCTCCTGTGCAGCAGCCGGTCATCACGCGATTCCGGCAGACTGTTTAGCATGAGCCTGCCGCTGCGGCCACTGTCACCGTCCACAACTCCACGGGCGGCTAGTTTGCCGTACTGCGTGGATCGTAGGGTGGCGTCGAGTCATCGAGACCCACCGGAATGTCGCACCAAAGATTAAAGTAGGCCGTTTCAAAACTGGCCGCGAAAAAAGTAGACCAGTCACTCCGTGACTGGAATCTTCGAGTCACGGAGTGACTCAGCTACTTTTCTCTGCGGGTCTACTTCGCCGACCGCGCGGACCAAGGGCGGCTGTCTGTTCATCGTCCGTTCAAGGAATATGATGCGGTCCTTCGAAATCATCCCTCCCGGATCACGACATGAAACGCATTCTATTTCTTGCTCTGTTGCTGCTGACCTCAGACGTGATGGCCGCTGATCGGCCGTCGTTCAACCGCGACATCCGGCCAATCCTCTCGGACACCTGCTTCCAATGTCACGGACCGGACGAGAAGCAACGCAAAGCCGGCTTGAGGTTGGATGTGCGAGAGATCGCGCTGAAGCCGGCCGAATCAGGTGCCGTTGCGATTGTTCCCGGCAAGCCAATTGCAAGCGAACTTCTGAAACGCCTGCTGACATCCGATGACAGCCAACGAATGCCGCCGACGAACTCCGGCAAGAAGATAACTCCGCAGCAGATCGAACTCCTCAAACGTTGGATCGCCGACGGTGCCGAGTACCAAGGACACTGGGCGTTCATTCCGCCGATACGGCCGGAGGTGCCCGATTTGAAATCTCAAATTTCAAATTTCAAATCTCAAATCTCAAACCCAATCGACAGTTTCATTCTCGCACGCCTCGATCGCGAAGGATTGCGGCCGTCTCCCGAAGCGGACAAGACGACGCTGATTCGCCGAGTCACCCTCGACCTCACCGGCCTGCCGCCGTCTCCCCGCGAGGTCGATGCCTACTTGGCGGACACGTCCGACATCGCTTACGAGAAGGTTGTCGATCGGTTGCTGAAATCTCCGCGCTACGGCGAGCAAATGGCGAGGTCGTGGCTCGATATGGCGCGGTACGCGGACAGCAACGGGTTTCAAGTCGACAGCAGCCGCTTTCAATGGCCGTGGCGCGACTGGGTCATCAATGCTTTCAATGACAACCTGCCGTTCGATCAATTCACGATCGAGCAATTGGCCGGAGACCTCTTGCCGAATCCGACGCGATCGCAAATCGTGGCGACGGGTTTCAATCGCAATCATCGGCTCAACGGCGAAGGCGGCTTGATCGCCGAAGAGTGGCGCGTCGAAACCGTCATCGACCGTGTCGAGACGACAGGCATGACGTGGCTCGGCCTGACGATGAATTGCTGTCGCTGTCACGATCACAAGTTCGACCCGATCAGTCAGCGTGATTTCTACGCGATGTTCGCGTTCTTCAATAACGTCGCTGAGAGCGGCACGCTGCAAGGTGAGTCCAAGAACACCGATCCGACTCTGACCGTGCCGACCGCCGATCAAGAAACAGAATTGAAGAAGCTTGATGAAGCGATCGCCGCTGCGAATGTTCGTGCCGTTGAAGCCGCGAAGCGGTTGCCAGAATACATCGCCGCGTGGGAGCCCGGCTTTCGCGACAAGCTGAAAGATGACGGCGCGACCGTATGGTCGCCGCTCTCGCCGAAAGAAGTGAAGTCGGCGGGTGGTGCGAAGCTGACCAAGCAAGCGGACGGGACGTATCTCGCGTCGGGCAAGAACCCGCCGCACGACACATACACGATCACCGCGCCGCTGCCGGCCGGATCGTTCAGCGGAGTGCTGCTGGAATGTTTGCCGGACGATTCACTGCCGATGAAAAGTCTCGGCCGATATCCGAATGGAAACTTTGTGTTGTCGAGCATCGCCGCCGAAGTCACCGCGCCGGGACTGGCCGCATCGTTGGCCGCGAAGTTTGTGCGCGCCGAGGCAACGTACTCGCAACCGGGTTGGGAGATCGGGCTCGTGCTGGACGGTTCGCCGTCAAACGGTTGGGCGGTCGACGGCCCGACGCGCCGAGATCCGACGTCGGCGATGTTTCTGGTTGACGGACCGATCACCGTGCCGGAGAACGCAACGCTGACCGTGACGCTCAAGCACGAGGCGATCAATCAGCACAACATCGGTCGTTTCCGGTTGTCATTCACGTCGCTGCCGCCGAGCACCGTGAAGCTCGACGGCGCGAAGTTCCCGGAAGCATTGAAGGCGATTCTCGAACTCGCGGCGGACAAACGTTCGGACGCACAGAGGGCCGAGTTGGAAAAATTCTTCAAGGCGAATGTCGACAGCCCACTGAAACAAGCGGAGCTTGCCGCCGCCTCGGCAACGAAGTCACGCGACGACCTTGCCGCGAAGTTTCCAAGTGTCATGGTGATGAAGGAAGGAGCGACTCGCGAGGCGTTCATTTTGATTCGCGGTGAATACGACAAACGCGGAGAGAAAGTCGGAGCCGCATTGCCGGCCTCGCTCGTGGCAACCACGAACGAAGTCATCAGCCGCAGGGCGCTAGCCCCGGTTCAGAGCGATCCAACCGGGGCTAGCGCCCTGCGGCTAATGACGCGGCTCGATCTCGCGAAGTGGATCGTCGATCCCGCGAATCCGCTGACCGCTCGCGTGTGGGTCAATCGCGCGTGGGAAAAGCTCTTCGGCACGGGACTGGTGAAGACGACCGAAAATCTTGGATCGCAGGCGGAGTTCCCTTCGCATCCGGAATTGCTGGATTGGTTGGCGGTGGAGTTCCGTCAGGGAGCGAGGCCGTGGGACATGAAGGGGATCCAAAAGCTGATCGTGATGAGCGCGACGTACCGGCAGAGCAGTCGAGAGACGAGAGGCGAAAGGCGGGAGGAAAATCATTCCAACTCTCGACTCATTGATCCCGATAATCGCCTTCTTTCTCGCGGCCCGCGCGTGCGTCTGTCGGCCGAGGCGTTGCGCGATCAAGCGTTGTTCGCCAGTGGGTTGCTCGTGGAGAAGGTTGGCGGGCCAAGCGTGCGGCCTTACATGCCCGATGGGGTGTGGGACGAGACGTCGCGATACGGAGACCTGCGCGGTTACAAGCACGATACGAACGACGGTCTGTATCGCCGGACGCTCTACACGATTTGGAAGCGAACCGCCGCGCCGCCGTCGATGTTGTTGTTCGATGCTCCCAGCCGCGAGATTTGCACGGTCAAACGCTCGCGCACGAACACGCCGTTGCAGGCGCTGACGTTGCTCAATGAGATCACCTACGTCGAAGCGGCTCGTCAGTTAGGCGAGCGAATGTTACTTGAAGGTGGCGCATCGCCGACCGAACGATTGACGTTCGGTTTCCAGTGGGCGACGTCTCGTAAGCCGACGGCCGCCGAGTTGACGGTGTTGCTCGAAGGGCTGAACTCGGACGTCGCTCGAATGAAACAACAACCGGATGCGGCCAAGCAGGTGATCGCAACAGGCGCGAGCAAGCCGAACACTTCGCTCGATCCGACGATGCTGGCGGCGTACACGTTGACGGCGAATGTGTTGTTGAACTTGGATGAAGTCGTCACACGAGAATGAGTTGGCGAGTCACCGCATGAGGCGCACGGCGGACTTCAGCCACCTGTCTCGCTGAGTCTCAATCCAACACGAACTCTTTGAGGTACGTCTCCAGCGTTTGCTCGGCCGCGTTCGGCTGGTCCTTCTTGAGCAGCACGAAGCGTTCGAGGACGAGGACGTCCATGTTGGTGGCGAGGAAGCAGCGGTAGGCGTGTTCGTGGTTCAGGACAATCGGCTCGCCGCGGACGTTGAAGCTGGTATTGATGACGACCGGGCTGCCGGTCTGGGTCTCGAAGGCTTTGAGCAAGCGGTAGTAGCGGCCGTGACGCTCGGCATCGACGGTTTGGATGCGGGCGGAGTTATCGACGTGAGTCACCGCCGGAATGCACGACCGCAACTCTTTGAGCTTGTCGATGCCGGTCAACTTCGGAGCATCGGCCGGTCGCTGCGTCCGCTTCGACTCGCGGACGTTGGCGACGAGCAGCATGTATGGCGATGACTCGTGCGGTCGAGTCTCAAAGAATTCGGCGACTCGCTCTTCGAGAACTGACGGAGCAAACGGGCGAAAACTCTCGCGGAATTTGATGCGGACATTCATGGCCGATTGCATCTGCGGACTGCGCGCGTCGCCGAGAATGCTGCGGCTGCCGAGTGCTCGTGGGCCGAACTCCATCCGGCCTTGCATCCAGCCGACAACGTTTTCTGTCGCGATCAAATTGGCGACGAAAGTACAGAGTTCGGAATCGTCTTCGATGAAACGATAAACGGCTCCCTTCGCGTCGAGAAATGTTTTGATGTCCGCTTCATCGCAGCGCGGGCCGAGCAGTGAGCCGTGTTGGGAGTCACCCTTGTAACCCGAAGCGTCAGCGAGGGCGGGCGCTTCGATCGGCTCGGAATTCGGAATCTCTGTGGACGTTCGCCCTCGCTCACGCTTCGGGTTACTGGTCCGCGGCCGGCCGAGCAACTGATGCCAGACGAACAAGGCCGCTCCGAGTGCTCCACCGGCGTCGCCGGCGGCGGGTTGAATCCACACGTCCTCAAACGGGCCTTCGCGGAGGATGCGGCCGTTCGCGACACAGTTGAGCGCGACGCCTCCGGCGAGACACAGTTTCTTCTCGCCGGTGACTGATGCCACATGACGCGACATCCGTAGCAGGATTTCTTCGGTGACAACTTGGACCGACGCGGCCAGGTCCATCTCGCGTTGAGTCAGCGGAGTCTCCGGCTGACGCGGCGGGCCGCCAAAGAGCGTCTGGAACTTGCGAGACGTCATCGTCAGACCTTGGCAGTAATTGAAGTACGACTGGTCCATGCGGAACGAGCCGTCCTCCTTCAGATCGATCAGCTTCTCGCGGATCAGGTCGGCGTACTTCGGCTCGCCGTAGGGAGCGAGGCCCATCAGCTTGTACTCGCCGGAGTTCACCTTGAAGCCACAGAAGTACGTGAAGGCCGAATACAACAGCCCCGGCGAATGCGGGAAGTGCATCTCGTGCGTCAGCCGCAGTCGGTTCCCCTCGCCGATGCCAATGCTGGCGGTTGCCCACTCTCCGACACCATCGACGGTCAGCACTGCGGCACGCTCGAACGGGGACGGAAAGAACGCGCTGGCGGCGTGAGACTCGTGATGCTCGGTGAAGACGAACCGTTTTGAGTAGCCGGGGAGTTCGCGGCGCATCGCACGCGGCAGGTACAACTTTTCTTTCAGCCAGACTGGCATCGCTTTGACGAAGCTGCCAAACCCGCGCGGAGCAAAGCCGAGATACGTCTCCAACAGGCGATCAAACTTCAGCAACGGCTTGTCGTAGAACGCGACATAGTCGAGTTTGTCCGGCGTGAGGCCCGCTTCGCTGAGGCAGTATTCAACGGCCAGCTTCGGAAAGCGTTCGTCGTGCTTTTTGCGAGAGAAGCGTTCTTCTTGTGCGGCGGCAACGATCTCGCCATCGACCACGAGGCACGCGGCGGAGTCGTGATAGAACGCGGAGAGGCCGAGGATGCTGGTCATGGATGCGGCTTTTGTCGGCGCAGGCAGATCGCCTGGGCTTGCGGTCGCGCGATCGGCGGATGAAGGAGACGCGGGCCGCGTCTCCCCACGAATGGGGGCGTACTCTAGCGACTGATTCGATCGCTCATAGGCTGTGCGGGAGAGCGATTGGCTTCTAAGATTCGCCCCGAAATTGAACCCATCCGTCCCCTTCGGAGGCGATCAGACATGCTCAACCTCAGTCGGCTTTCGTTCGCAATCCTCGTTCTGACTTGCGCGTGCGGAGTGACCTTCGCTCAAGACGACGACAAGAAGCCGGTCCCTGAGTCGGCCACGCCCGGAAATCAGAAACCACAACCACGCGATCCGCTGCTGTTACCGCAGCATGATCAAGCTCGAACCGACGCCGAGCAGGCGTATCGGAACAGCGATCACAAAAAGGTGATCGAGCTGATGTCGGGCGTGCTCGCACAGAACCCGAAGGATCACGTCGCGCTGTATCTGCGCGGGAGTTCGCGAGTCGATCTGGGTGCGGGGACCGGAGACGCGGCGATCGTCCGATCCGGAATCAACGACACGCGCGAGTCGATTGCCGTTAAGGATAAGGACAACCTCA
>JAYVQJ010000466.1:0-2037 GCA_043777235.1 Planctomycetia bacterium | reverse complement strand
GCCGCGACAACACTTGAATGACGCGGCGAATTTCCGTGTCGCGACCGATCACCGGATCAATCTTTCCCTGTCGCGCGAGTTCCACCAAATCCTTGCCGTACTTTTCGAGAGCTTGATACTTGTCCTCCGGCGATTGATCGGTGACTTGCTGGCTGCCGCGCACAGTTCGCAACGCGTTGAGAATGTCCTTCTCGTCGATCGCATTGAGTGCGAGCAATCTCTTGGCCGCGTCTTCGACCTTCGTCAGTCCCAACAACAGATGTTCGGTCGAGACGAACTGATCCTTCATCTGATCGGCGGCCTGAGTCGCCGCGTCGAAGACTTGCATGACTTCGCGGCTCGCTCCGACTTGTCCACCGCCGCCCGACACCTTCGGCAGTCGGTTCAATTCGCTGGTGACCAACGACTCCAACTGCGGAATCTTCACGCCGATCTTTTGCAGCAACGGCCGCACGACCCCTTGCTCTTCCGTCAGCAACGCCTTGAGCAGATGCAACGGCAGCAACTGCGGATGACCGAGATTCTCGGCCTCCGATTGCGCCTGTTGCACTGCCTCTTGCGACTTCACGGTGAGCTTGTCGAACCGAAACGCCATGATCAGCCTCCTCAGGCTGTCAATCTTGGCGTTTCAAACAGCAACGACTTCACCGCCGACTTCACCGCCGAATTGACAGCCGGACTTAAGGGAGGCAAACGGCAGACCAGTCGCGGCAGTTTTTTGCCGCGCGGTCGTATGAGCTCGTAAGACCAACTCTCGCGGTGTGATCACATCTCAGTTGGTGAAATTGGCTCGCGTATTGGGCCGAGCCGATAGACCAAATTTGTGATGCCTCTACAATCCGTTGCGTGTTCGACAGATCGGACAACAATTCAGCCGCAAGCCGGCGCATTCTTTAGGAGCAGATTTCATGCAAGGTTCGCAAAAAGTCATCGACGCCCTCAACGCGGGGCTGACCATCGAATTGACCGCCATCAATCAGTACTTCGTTCAGTCCAAGATGTGCAAGAACTGGGGCCTGAATCGTCTCGCCGCCAAGCACTATGTCGAGTCGATGGGTGAGATGAAGCACGCCGATATGCTGATCGACCGCATCCTCTTTTTGGAAGGCGTTCCGGAAATCGCTCGCTACGACGTCATCCGCGTCGGCACCGATGTTCCGGAGCAGTTCGCTTACGACCTCGCTCTCGAATCCAGCGGAGTCAAGGCGTACAACAACGCCGTCAGCCTGTGCATCGCGGAGAATGATGGCGGTAGCCGCGACCTGCTCGAAAAGATTCTGGTCGAGTCCGAAGAGCATGTCGATTGGCTGGAAACGCAGATCGACTTGATCAAGCGCCTCGGCCTGCAGAATTACCTGCTCACCCAAGTCGGCGAAGAAGCGGCCGACGGACACTGAGCCTGAATCAGACCTCGGATCGCTCGATGACAGGCCGTGCAACCGGTGCCGGCCCCTGTCATCCGCATCACGCAGCGGAGTGATGGCTCATCGGAAGACACAATGGCCGATTCCACCTCGGCCTGAGTGACCTTCAGGCAGTGGCAAATCACTTCCTCGGAGCAGAAGCGTTCTTGTTGCATGACCTGACGACGGGCGTCGCCTCCGTGAGATTGAATCTCAGTTCGAGGCAACATGGTAGCCGTCGATCGTCCGCCGTCAACCGTTGAATTGTGCGGCAGGCGGTCGGAGATGAGACGTAGCCGCACCTCGCCAGAGTGCGGGGAATGGTCCCCACCCGCGTTCTGGCGAAACGCGGCGACGTCGAACGCTGATGATTTGTCTGAGGATCTGCTCTGCCAAGAACTTACGGCCCACCGCCGACGGACAGCAAGTGGCCCATTGTCCGCAAAATCAGCCGTCCGCCGGAGATGGCAGGGGTCGCTCGGCACGATTCGTCGAGCGAAGTACGGGCGAGTTCCTCCAAACGGTCGTCGGCCTTGAGCACCATCACGTCCCCATCGTCGCTGATGCCGTAGAGCTTGCCGTCGATGCACACCGGGGACGCGGAATAGTTGCCCCCGACCCGCTTGGTCGTCAC
>JAYVQJ010000465.1:0-2038 GCA_043777235.1 Planctomycetia bacterium | reverse complement strand
ACCCGATCATCGAAGCTTGGTTCGCGTCCCGATTCGCCGCGCCGACGGAACCGCAGCGGCTTGGCTGGCCGCCGATCGCTGATGGCGAGCATGTTCTGATCGCCGCTCCGACCGGCAGCGGAAAAACGTTGACCGCTTTCCTCGCCGTGATCGACCGGTTGCTGCGTCGATCGCTTCGAGAAAAACTGAACGACGGGATTCGAGTCGTGTATGTCTCGCCGTTGCGAGCACTCTCGAACGACATGCACCGCAATCTCGACACGCCGCTGCGCGAGATCACGGAACTCGTCGAACAAGCTGACCTCCGCACGATTCACGGCGAGAAGCCGGCTCCGATCCGTGTCGGTCTCCGCACCGGCGACACCTCGCAATCACAACGAGCGACCCTCGTCCGCAAGCCGCCGCATATCTTGGTGACGACGCCGGAGTCGCTGTACCTGATGCTGACTTCGGTGAAAGGCCGCGCCGCTCTTCGCAAAACCGAGACGGTCATCATCGACGAAATTCACGCCCTCGTCCGCGACAAGCGTGGCTCGCACCTCGCGCTGAGCCTCGAACGTCTGCAAGCCTTGTGCAAGAAACCGCTGCAGCGCATCGGCCTGTCGGCGACGCAGCGTCCCATCGAACGCATGGCCGAGTTCCTGGTCGGTTCGGCCGAAAGCCGAGAGCCGAAAGCCGATGGCCGTAATCCTTTTCCTGTCGCCGTCTCGCTCCCGGCACAGCGGGCGCTGCCGTTTGATGAACAAGAAAAAGGATTACGGCCATCGGCCAACGGCCATCGGCCAGCGGTCGGACAGGCGACAATCATTGATGTCGGTCATTCGCGGCAGCTTGATCTCGCGATCGAAGTGCCGGAGATGGAACTCTCCGCCGTTTGCTCGCACGAGCATTGGGGGCAGATCAATGCTCGCGTCGTCGAGTTGGTCAACTCGCACCGCAGCACACTGATTTTCGTCAACACGCGGCGCATGGCCGAACGAGTCGCTCACCAACTGACGGAATTGCTCGGCGAGGACAAGGTCAGCAGTCATCACGGATCGCTGTCGATGGAGTTGCGACTGCGAACGGAACGCCGACTGAAGGACGGCGACATCAAGTGCGTTGTCGCGACGGCGTCGCTCGAACTGGGGATCGACATTGGCTACATCGACCTCGTGATTCAGCTCGGTTCACCCGGCGCGATCGCGACGTTCTTGCAGCGAATCGGCCGAGCAGGTCATGCGATTCACGCGATCCCGAAAGGCCGGCTGTTCGCGCTGACTCGCGACGAGTTAGTCGAAGGCATGGCGTTGATGCGCGCGGTTCGAGCGGGACGGCTTGACGTGATCCCGATCCCGATCGCGCCGTTGGATGTGCTGGCTCAGCAGATCGTCGCGGAAGTCGCCGCCGAAGAAGAGTGTTCGTCCGACGAACTCTTCGACCGGTTTCGCCGAGCGTATCCCTATCGCGACATGACTCGCGAGCAGTTTGATTCTGTCGTGCAGATCATGGCCGAAGGGATCACCGACACGAGCGGTCGCGGCAAAGTCTATCTGCATCACGACCGAGTGAATCGCCGCATCAAAGCTCGGCCCGCCGCGCGAATTGCCGCGACGTTGAACGCCGGAGCGATCCCAGACATTGGTTCGTATCGAGTCGTTGCCGATCCCGACGGAGTGGTCGTCGGCACGATCGACGAAGACTTCGCCGTCGAGAGCCAACGTGGCGATATTTTTTTGCTGGGCTCAACCTCGTGGCGATTTCAGGGCATTCGCGGTTTGGACGTCGTCGTCACTGATGCCGGCGGAGCTCCGCCGTCTGTCCCGTTCTGGCGCGGCGAAGCACCAGGCCGATCGTGGGAATTGTCTGAGGAGGTGTCTCGTCTGCGCGAAGAAATTGAATGCAGGCTAGAACAGGTCTCACGCAGAGGCGCAGAGGCGCAGAGAGATGAAGTGGATCGGGACAAGGATCAACTTGCCGAGCCGCTCAGTTTCCTGCTTTCACACGCGGAAGCTGCCGCAATGGTCGCGCACGACCCGCGTCTCTCTGCAGTCGTCTT
>JAYVQJ010000464.1:0-7825 GCA_043777235.1 Planctomycetia bacterium | reverse complement strand
ACCAAGTGCCGTGTCGCGGTCTCGCAGGTGGGCGACTCGGCGGCGACTGCGTCCGTCATTCAACGTCTGACGAACGTCAGGTTGATCACATCGGAAGGGCATGCGAGTCGTCCGGATGAGTCGTTCGTTGAAGTCTCTCACGAAGCACTGATCCGTTGCTGGTCGAAGCTACGAGGCTGGATCGATGCCGACCGCGAAGCCTTGCGGACTCAGCACCGATTGACCGAGGCGGCCACCGAGTGGGACGACGGCAAGCAGGATGACGGTTACTTGTATCACGGAGCACGGCTCGCTGAGGCGGAGGAATGGGCGAAGACTAAGGAAGCCGATCTGACTCCGCTGGAAAAGAGATTCCTCGCAGCGTGTCTAGAACAACGTGATCGCGGCAAGCGTGAAGAAGAACAGCGACAAGCTCGTGAACTGGAAACGATGAAACAGCTCGCGGAGAGCGAAACTCAGCGAGCGACCGAGCAGGCCGTGGCGGCACGGCGTTCGAAGCGACTGTCGTTCGCGGCGCTGGCGCTGACGGCATTCGCGCTCGTCGCGTTCGTCTGGGCGGCTCGAGCACAGCGTGAAGCGGTCAAATACGCGCATGAAATTGAGCAAGCGAAGAAGACCGTCGACGACGCGAAACTTCAGATCGAGGAGGAATTGGCTCAGAATCTGTTGGAGCGAATTCATCCGGTCCCCGGCCATTTTGGAACGAATGAATTCCCCGGCCTGTGGCAAATCGCGAGCTTGCCACCGGAAAAGGAACTCTTACGAACTCTGATGATGTCGATCGGACTCAAGTCCGATGATGCGGCCGCGCGGTTCTCGAATCGTGCCCCTTACTTCGCTCAAGCTCTCATTGGGCTGGACGGTGCTCGGCGCGCGAAGTTTCTGAACGAGTTCATCAAACCCACGCTGAAGCAGACAACGGTGTCGCCAACCATCCGCCTCGCCTGTGTCAGGTTGGGGATTGCGTTGAAGTTGGACGATCCAAAGTTTGAATTCGCCGAGCAGGCGGTTCGCGTCTTATCTGAGACGCTGATTCAGACCAGCGATTTGGAGCTGCAGGATGCACTGGCGGAGGATCTGACGGTTGCCGTGCGGCTCTTTCCGCGAGCCGATTCGCAGCGTGCGGTGAAGCCGATCATCGACGCCATGCAACGTATCCCGGACGCGCACGTTTTGCGGCTGCTGTGCGATGCCGTGGCTGATACGCCCGCTCGAATCGAGAAGCCGGAAGGGCGTCTGATCGCTCAACGATTGCTGACGGTGATGGAAAAAGATCCCGAGCGCGGATCGAAGTTGGAAATGCTCAGAGAATTGAGCCGCAGCCTCAGATCGCTTCCCGAAAACCTCGAACTCGAACGTGACGGTCGCGGACTGAAGCTGTTGGTGCAGCTCATCGCCGACACAGGCAATCCGGAAATCCACAACAACCTCGTCGACGTCGTCAAGTCCCTTGCTCCGCTGGCGAGTGGAGCGCAATGCCGGGACGGAGTGAAGCTGTTTGAGCGGGCCATGTCCGAATCACAAGACACACAAGACGCACAGGTCTTCGCACGCTGCCTCGCCGCCTTGGCGACTCGCATGGCTCAATCGGACAAGGGGCAAGCGACAGAAATGCTCTTGTCGGCGATGCAAAAGACCGAGGAGGCGGATTCGTTATGGACGCTGTCCGAAGGACTGAGTCAATTGCCGGGCCAACTGACGGAGAGCGACGGCCGCAAGGCGATCGCACGGTTGCTCGACGTGATGGAGAGGGCGAGAGCGACGCGGTATCTCCGAGTGCTGGCCGAAAGCCTCACATTGTTTCCAGTACTGCTTTCCGAAGACGATCTGGCACGCGCAAAAAAGAGATTACTCTCGGAGATTCGCGCGGATGTTGTGCCTCCAGACTTGGAAGAAGTCTCCCAGGGATTGGCGGTTCTGCCGATGAGTTTGTCGCCGGAGGATTCTTCGCCCGCTTTGAAGATCCTCGTTGAATGGGTGGATCGCGTCACCAAGCCGCAGTCGCTTCAGTCACTCAGTTCGGCGCTCACGAAGCTGGGCGGCAAGATGACGCCAGACGGGGCCGAGTTGGCGGCGAAACCAATCCTGGCGGCGATGAGCAAAACTCCCGCTTCGGAAAAAATTCACGCCTTGGCGTCGGGCCTGAGTGGCATGACTCGCGATGGAAAGCCGATGCTCAGCGCTGCGACGATCAATGCCGCATATCAGCTTGTACTCGGCCGCATGAACGACAAGTCCGACGTTTATTTCGGCCAGCCGATCAACCTGAGTCTCCTCGCGAAAAGTTTCAAGATTCTGCCCGGTAACACACCGCTTGATGTGGCGAACGGAGCGATCCGGCAACTGCTGGAGGCACTCGTGAAAACGGAGAACGCCGATGCCTTGGAGTTTCTCGTGGATGGTCTGGGAGACGTGGGAGGCGATCTTTCGAACGAGGTGGGCGAGCACGCCGTTCGCCAAATCGTTGCCGAGATCAAGACCCAACGCAGGACCAGGCTGAAGCGAGTCCAGATCCTCGGACTGGCCGCCATCTCGATCGCGTTGGAAACGGCCGGCAAGTTTCCAGAGACTTGTGCCTCGGATGTGGTTTTGCAGTTCGACTATGCCATGAACGTGACCACCGACAACAACGCCCTGCAACATCTGGCCGAAGCAATGGCGTTGATCCTACCGAAGCTGCCGCCAGAGGCCGTTGACACAAGAGGCAAAGCGCTACGCCGAATCCGCCTCGTGATGGAGTCCACCAAGGCAACTGCGGTGATCGGCGCACTCGCTCAAGGATGGGAAGTCTTAGCCGCAGACATGACCACGTCGGAAACTCACGACGCCTTTCAGGAGCTCCTGATCAAACTGAAAGACCCGGCAAATGCCGCTGCCCGGCCAGAATTGACGCGCGCCGCAGTGGCGATGGCCAAGTCGTCCGATTCCAGCCAAGTCCTGCACTCGCTGGGACACTTGCTCTCAGCTCTGCAAAACGATCTCGATCCTCAACGACTCGACGTCTTTTTAGACGGCATCAAAGTGCTCGCCGCCAAGGTCGGTGCCAAGGATTTTGATCGAGCCAAAGCCAGAATCATCGCCGTCTCCACCGAACGCACTCGTCTCAACGACCAAGTCATGAACGGCCTGATTCAAGCCCTTGATGCACTGCCAGGTGAGATCGCCACGCGAGAACTCGTGGAACTTCTCAAGTCCCCGTTCTGCATCGGTGACGCTCGACAATCGCTGCTAAAGATGATCGAGACTCAAACGAAACTCCGCTTTGACGGCAATCCATGGAATCTCGTGGACCGTGCGAAAGAAGCGGGGCTCGATCCTCAAAACTTCCGCGAACCCGTGAAACGTCCGCCAAGTGTCACGCTGCTCGAAGACTCCATTGGGAAGTAATCCACTTTCCATTTGAAAACTGCGCTGTAGCCCGACCCCTTGTGGGTCGGTCGATTCGTCTCTTTCGCAATCATGATCCAGGCCACAAGGGCCTGGACTACAGTGGCCCAATAGTGCGGTTGTTTTTTGGAATCCGCATAATGGGGCACTCGCTCGCAAGGGATCGCCAATCCACAAAATTCCGAGCACAGAATCTCATACGCGGTCCAAGAATCAGCCGCGCGGCTAATTTTCGGAATGCGGATGAGAGTGTTTCGCGTTGAGTGCGCGTGTTGTGATCTCGTGCTCGCTGCTTGACAGACGCTATCGAAACTCATAAACGAAGCGCCAAATCATTTCTTGGCCACGCTCGTCTCCCTGAAATCTCTTTGTCATTAGGTTCCCTTGCCAGACGGAATGAACGGTCGTGTCCGAATTTGTGTGGCCCGGCGTCGCCAACGCCGGGAGGCGGGTTTCGGCGAAACCCGCCCACACAAAATGAGGACACGACCGAATGAATATCGACTGGTGCATTCGGTATCTGACTCAATGCGCAATCTGCTCTGCGGAGCGATCCACAACCCCTTTCTTAAACGAGGAGAGACACCATGCCTGCTATCACGATCAACGGCGTTACCATCGACCCCAGTGCTCCCAAGAAAATGCTTTCGGCACTCTCGCTCTCGCATGACACGGCCAAGGATTCGGATTATTTGCTGGTGCAGACACGCAGTCCGCTCAACCAAAAGCAACGTGACGCGCTGGCCAAAGCAGGCGCGACGATCTTAGAAGCCGTTCCAGGCGAGGCTTTTATTTGTCATTTCCCGAAAACGGACTTGAGCAAAGTGCGGGCGCTCGATTTTGTCTCGTGGGCGGATCTCTATCCCCAAGGAGTCAAGGTGGGACCGGCCTTGCGCGACTTGCCGACACCCAAGGGTGGCATGTTGCTGTCCGCCGTGTCACTGGCCGCGCCGGCCGCTCTGGAATCGACACCCAAGACCGTCGACGTCGTGCTCCACAGCAACGCCGACGTCAAGAATGCGGTCAAACAAATTGCTGAAGCGGCTCATCTCTCCACGGACCAAGTGAAAGTCGCTGGCCAAAAAATTCGACTCACGTTGAAGTCCCGGCGTTTGGAGGATGTCGCGGCGCTGGATGACGTGCGGCACATCGAGGAAGTCCTTCCGCGCAAGCTGCACAACAGCGTCGCTCGAAAAATCCTGCGAGCCGCCTCCAGCAATCCCGCACCCGGCAACGAAGGGAAGGGCGAAGTCGTCGCCGTCGCGGATACCGGCTTCGACAAGGGCTCGACCACCGACGTTCACCCCGCCTTCACCGGACGCGTGAAGAAACTTTACGCGCTGGGACGCAGCAATCGCAAAGATGATCCGGACGGACACGGCACGCATGTGGCCGGCTCCGTCTTGGGAGATGGAACTTCGAGCAAAGTGGGCGCGGTTCGCGGAACGGCCACCGCCGCGAAACTGGTCCTGCAATCGTTGCTCGACAGCGGCAACGGATTGGGCGGCATCCCCGACAATCTGAACGATCTGTTTATCACACCGTACAAGACCGACAAGGCGCGGACTCATACAAACTCGTGGGGCAGCGTGGGCAACTTCGGCATGTACGATCAGCAGGCGAGGGAAGTCGATCAATTCGTTCACGATCATCGAGACATGCTGATCTGCTTCGCTGCGGGAAACGAAGGGGTGGACACCAACGCCAACGGCCAGATCGATCCGAATTCGGTCACACCGCCCGGCACCGCAAAGAACTGTTTGACGGTCGGCGCGTGCGAGAATCTTCGCCCGGATAAGCCGCAAACTTATGGTGCTTCGTTCAAGGGCTATCCGGCAAATCCGATTCATGACGACCCGATGGCGAACAACCCGGATGGGATGGTTGCCTTCAGCAGTCGTGGTCCGACTCATGACGGCCGCATCAAGCCGGACATCGTTGCACCAGGAACGTGGGTTTTGTCGTCTCGGTCGCGCGCGACGAAGTCCACCGGCTGGGGCGCGTCCGGCGACCCGCTCTATATGTTCGACGGCGGCACCAGCATGGCCACTCCATTGGTCGCGGGCGGCACAGCCGTCATCCGTGCGTTCTTGAAGACGACGCACAAACTCAAGACCCCCAGTGCCGCATTGATCAAAGCACTGATCATCAATGGCGCGCATGTGATGACGGGTCAATACAGTCCCAGTGAAGCGGGGGCGATTCCCAACTCGAATCAAGGGTTCGGCCGAATGGACCTGCAAGCCGTCGTCGGACCATACGCGCCGACCGAGCAACTGCAATTCTTCGACGAAGCCACGGCGCTCGATACCGGCGAGAAGTTCGAAAAGAAGATCACCGTCCCCGCCGGCACCAAGGTGCTCAAAGCGACGCTCGTCTGGACCGATCCCCCCGGCGAAGGCTTGCAGAGCGACCTGGATCTCATCGTCGTCGCCGACACCTTGGAACGTCATGGCAACATGGCCGCGAACTCGACCGCGTTCGACCGTGTGAACAACGTCGAGCAGGTCGTCTGGATCAACATCCCCGCCGGTTCGATCACCGTTCGAGTCGTCGCGAACCGCACAACGCTCGCCGCGCAAAACTTCGCGCTGGTCGTGCGCACGGTGTAATCCGCATTCCAGAAAATAGTCGCGTTAGTGATCAATCGGCTCATCACGCAGGAGCGTGACGGCTATGGAGCCATCTTCGCTCCGCTTGATGAGCCGAACGGACAAACGCGCGGATAATTTCTGAGAGCTGTAATTCGCCCGCGGCACGCTCTCGTCGGGGAACCGCTCCGCCACGCCGACGCGATTGCCGTGATTCGACAACCGTTTCTCTGGTGCCGCCAAGTTGTACTGCGTGAACGTGTTCGTCACATGCGCAAGTCCATTCGCGGAACGTGCAGTCAACGGAGCACCAGACGCTTCCCCTCTCTGGCGATTCGGGCTAGTTTTGTCGGAGATCTCGATCGTTTCAAACCGCTGTTTCCGTCGCGAGCCTCGTCCATGTTTACTCTGTTGCTGTGCGTGGTCTTGACGGCGGAGCAGCCGGCGAACAACTCGCTGCCAACGACCGAGCAATTGCGGTTCTTCGAGACGAACGTTCGGCCGGTGCTCGTCGAGCACTGCCAAAAGTGTCACGGCTCGAAGAAGCAATGGGCCGGTTTGCGATTGGACTCGCGCGAGGCGTTGTTGCGAGGCGGCGATTCCGGCGCGGCAATCGTTCCCGGCAAACCGAACGAGAGTCTGTTGATTCGCGCGGTGCGGCACGACGACGACAAACTCAAGATGCCGGAAGACGGCAAGCTCTCCGATCGTCAGATTGCCGACCTCGTGCGCTGGGTCGAGATAGGCGCTCCGTTTTCTGATGTTCCGAAGACAGCCGGACGAACTCGCGACCCCAACCATTGGGCTTTTCAACCGCTGGGCACCCCGATTGTCCCGGCGGTCAAGAACAGCGTGTGGTCGGAGTCGTCCGTCGATCGCTTCGTGCTGGCGAAACTCGAAGCCGCACGTGTTGTGCCGGCAGCGCGTGCCGACAAGCGGACACTGATTCGCCGCGTGACCTTCGATTTGCTCGGCTTGCCGCCAACACCCGACGAGATCGAAGCGTTCCTCGCGGACGAAAGTCCCGATGCGTTCGCGCGGCTCGTCGAGCGGTTGCTCGCGTCACCGGCCTATGGCGAGAAATGGGGACGGCATTGGCTGGATGTCGCGCGGTACGCGGACTCGAACGGATTCGACGAGAATATCGCTCACGGCAATGCGTGGCGGTATCGAGATCATGTCGTCGCCGCATTCAATCGCGATCAGCCGTTCGACCGTTTCGTCGTCGAGCAATTGGCGGGTGATCTGCTTCCGGCGGACAGCGAAGCTCAGCGGCACGAGCAGTTGATCGCGACCGGGTTTCTCTCGATCGGCCCGAAGGTTCTGGCCGAGGTCGATCAAGCCAAGATGCGAATGGACATCGTTGACGAGCAACTCGACGCCGTCGGCCGAGTGTTTCTCGGTCTGACGCTCGGCTGTGCTCGGTGTCACGATCACAAGTTCGATCCGATCGAGACCGCCGATTACTACGGCTTGGCCGGAGTGCTCAAAAGCACGAAGACGATGGACACCTACACGAAGGTCGCCAAGTGGCACGAGAACGAATTGCCCTCGGCGACGTTGACCGCCATGCGGGTCGAGTACGAATCACAGCTCGCCGCGAAGAAGCGAGCGGTCGATGAGTTCGTCGTTCAAGCCGATAAGCAGGTTCGCGAAAAACTCGCGGCCGGTGGTAACGACAAGCCGCCAGAAAAATTGGAGACGCTGTATCCCGACGCAACGAAGGCCGAACTAGCGAAACTCCGCGAGGCATTCACGACGCTCGAAAAGAATCCCCCCGACTATCCCGCCGCGATGGGAGTCTCCGAAGACAAAGTCATCGACGTGCCGGTGCATGTGCGTGGCAA
>JAYVQJ010000463.1:0-7834 GCA_043777235.1 Planctomycetia bacterium | reverse complement strand
CCGTCAGAAGAGCCAGTGACATTGATGAGCAGTTCCAATTCGCAATCGCGCCGTCTCAAACTCATTCACCCGTTAGCTGGCTGTACGCTTCCCGTTTGGCTGAAGCTGCTCACGGAATACGGTGGAGTGGATTCGATCGGCCTTCCGCAAGCGGCCAGCGCGTCGCTGATCGCGACGGTCGGCGCTCCCGTCCGGCTTTACGAGCGGCTGCGATATGGCCGAGCGATCGCGGCTCAAAAGTTGGACCCGCCGCCGGTGTTTATCATCGGGCACTGGCGCAGCGGCACGACCAACATGCACAACCATTTGTTGCGCGACCCGCAATTCGGACACCTCAGCTTTCTGCAATGCCAAGCTCCCTGGGGCTTCTTGACGCTCGGATCGTTGGCGGAGCGGCTGTTCGCGAAATTCGCTCCGGCGACGCGCCCCATGGACAACGTCGAGTTCGGAGTCAACGAGCCGATGTCCGAAGACTTCGCGTTGGGTGCGATGACCGACATCACGCACTATCACAGCTACTACTTTCCTCGACACGGCGACCGCATCTTTCAGCGCACGATTCTGTTCGAGGGCTTGTCCCCGGCGGAGATCGAGCGCTGGCAGATGACGTATCGCTATCTGTTGCAAAAGGTCGCCCTGGCGAATGACGGCAAGCAACTGCTGTTGAAGAATCCGGCGCACTCCGGCCGCTTGCCGACAATCCTGAAGATGTTTCCGAACGCTCGCTTCATCCACGTCTATCGCAATCCCTTCGCGGTGGTCGCATCGACGCTGAAACTGATGGATCGCTTCCTGCATCTGCTCGCGTTACAGCGATACGATTTGGAATCGGTCCGCGTAGCCTGCTTGGTCCGCTATCAGCTCTTGATGGAACGCCTGCTGCGCGACAAAGAACTGATCCCAGCGAATCAACTCTTCGAGGTCAGCCACGAAGAGATGACGTCTCAGCCGATGAAAGTGCTCGAACGAGTCTACTCGCACTTGAGCCTGCCCGGCTTCGAGACCGCTCGGCCACTTCAGCAGACCTACGCTGAATCGCTCACGAATTATGAAACGAACCGCTACGGCTTTGATGCCGATACGATTGCGAAGTGGACTCCGCATCTGAAAGTCGCACTTGACCGCTGGGGCTATGAGCCTCCTGTGAGTCGTCCCGCTGAGAACGCCGGACTGCAACCTGCGTGAGTCAATGATCGCACAGGGGACGAGTAATGCCGCGTTCAACTTGGTAAACCCATCGGGACTGGTTGAGCAGAGTTGCCCCGCGTCGATAGCATCACGTGCCGAAGCCCGGCCTCGTGGCCTGTCGAACTCAAGAGTGTGCGACTCTCGGAGCAGACGAATGAATCACGAATTCGCATGGCGACGTCTCGTGCTGCGAGCCTTCTTTGTCTGCGCGAGCATTGTCGGCACTTGGTTCGCCTTGGCGGACGATCCGCCGCCGGTCTCGAAGCATTGGGCGTTTCAAGCGTTGAAGAGCGCGCCGGTTCCGGAGGTGAACGACACATCGCGAATCCGCTTGCCGATCGATCGCTTCGTGCTGGTGAAACTCGCCAAGCAGAAGCTGTCGCTCAATTCGGAAGCGAACAAGCCGACGCTGATTCGCCGGGTCGCGGTCGATCTGACGGGACTTCCGCCGACGCCCGCCGACATCGTCGAGTTCGTCTCCGATGACTCACCCGATGCTTTCGAGCGGATGGTCGAGCGGTATCTCGCCTCGCCGCATTACGGCGAGCGATGGGGCAAGTGGTGGCTGGACGTCGCGGGGTACGCGGACTCGAACGGGTATTTCAACGCCGATTCGGATCGGCCGCTGGCCTATCGGTATCGCGATTATGTGATCCGCTCGATGAACGCCGACAAGCCGTTTGATCAGTTCGTTCGCGAGCAAATTGCCGGCGACGAACTCAGCGGCTTCGATCCGCAGCAGCACGAGCGACACGCGACGCAGGAGATGATCGACCTGCTCGAAGCGACGCACTTTCTCCGCAACGGTCCCGATGGTTCCGGCGAGAGCGACGGCAATCCTGAAGAGGTGATGATCGACCGGTACTTCGCGCTCGAAGGGGCTCAGCAGATTTTTTCGTCGTCATTGCTCGGCCTGACGATTCAGTGCGCGAAGTGTCACGACCACAAGTTCGAACCGATTACGCAGCGCGAGTTCTATCAACTGCAAGCGTTCCTGCATCCGGTCTTCAACATGCAAAAGTGGCTCAAGCCGAACGACCGCTTCACGCACGCTTCGCTTCCCGGAGAAGTCGAGGCCTGGGAGGCTCAGCAGCGCGAGGCCGAGACGCGCGTTACCGCGCTGCGGGCGGAGTTCACTCAATGGGTCGCGAAGCATCGACCGGCGGCGGGTGTGATCTTCGCGGACAACTTCGACGGCCCCGAAGCGACGTTCCTCGCGAACTGGTCGAACACCGCGCCGGGTGATGATGCTCCCGGAGGAACGGGAGTCGTGACGCTCGCGACTGGAACGGAGGTGAAGCCCGATGTCCCCGCCGCCGTCCGCGCGAACGGGACGCTGCGAATCATCGAAGGGGGTCCGAGCGGCGACAAATGGATCTCGACGAAGCAGGCATTCGATTGGACGCCGGACAAACCGGGCGAGTGGATTCAAGCGACGTTCGATTTGCTCGACAACAAAGTCAGCTCCGACGACAAGCCGGCTGAGCGGATCGCGTTTTTTCTCGCGCTGCACGACTTCAACGACAACAGTTCGACCGCCGGCGGCAACATTCTGATCGATGGCAATCCGGCGGGCGGCGCGGCGGTGCATCTCGATTATCCGGGGACCGATCAAACGCATCGCGGAGTCATCGGCAAGAGCGGTTACGCACCGGGCCGCAATTACGGTGTGCGAGTGACGAATGTCGACGGCAAGAAGTTCAAGCTCGAACAAATCGTCGATTGGTTGCCGGAAGAGCGGACGCTCGAACTGACGGCCACCGATCTTCCCGATGGCGGATTCGGTTTCGAGTTCTGCTGCAACCGCAGCTTCATCGTGGACAACGTCGTCATCGAATCGTCGAACGGTTCGACGACCGACGAAGCGGCACAAACGGCGCTGAAAACGTTTCGCACCGAATACGAATCTCGCCGCAAGTCGCTGGGCGATGCGGTTGCCGAGGTTCAGAAGCAGCAGGCCGCTCGACCCGGCAAGATCGCTTGGGCGAGCGACGTCGCCGCCGAACCGCCGAACGTGCCGCTCCTGATTCGAGGCAACGTGACGACTCCCGGAGAACTCGTGCAACCCGCTCCACTACGAGTCGTCGCGGTGGCATCAAGTTCGACGCCTGCCGCGAGAGGCCGTACCGCGCTGGCCGAATGGCTGACGGGACTCGATTCACCCGCTTCCGCGCTGACGGCCCGCGTGCAGGCCAATCGAGTTTGGGAACGTCATTTCGGCCGCGGTCTCGTGGCGACGCTCGACAATCTCGGTGTCAGCGGCGCGGCTCCGTCGCATCCCGAACTTCTCGATTGGCTCGCCGCCGAATTGGTTTCGTCGAATTGGTCGCTCAAGCAACTTCACCGAACGATTCTCAACTCCGCGACGTATCGACAGAGCAGCCAACTCAACGAAGCCGCGTTCGCCGTCGATCCCGACAATCGGTTGCTGTGGCGGCAATCGGTCCGGCGGCTCGATGCTGAGTCGATTCGCGACGGGATGTTGTTTGTCAGCGGATCGCTCGAACGCCGACTTGGTGGACCGTATGTGGCGACGCAGCGAAGTAGCGCGGCGGAAGTTGTCGTCAACGAGTCATCACAGGGAGCCGCTCGGCGCTCGGTCTACTTACAACAGCGACGGACGCAGACGCTCAGCCTGTTGAATCTGTTCGATGCTCCGGCCGTGACGTTCAACTGCGTGCAGCGGCCGACGACGACGATGCCGCTGCAATCGCTTAGCCAGTTGAACTCGGAGTTCGCACTGGCTCGCGCGGCAGCGCTGGCTCGGCGGCTGGAACAAGAAGCGCCGCCCGATCCGCGGCATCGAGCACGGCTGGCGTTTGAGCTTGCGGCTGGACGGACACCGACGGATGCCGAGTTGCGATCGTCGCTGGAGTTCCTCGAAGAACAAACCCGTTCTTACGAGCCGGCCGCCAATGCGTCGCCGCGCGCGTGGGGAGACTTCTGCCAGATGCTGCTGTCGTCGAATGCGTTTTTGTATGTCGAATGAAGCGGAGGTCGTTCGACTTTCTGACTTCTCGTAGGATGGGACCAGCGGCGCTTCGCCGTGCCGGCCCACCAGATATTTTCTGCGGGCTTTCGGGTGGGCCGGCGCTCGAAGCGAGCTTGTCCCACCCGACATCGTCGCAAGTCAGGCAGTCGAATTAGTAACCCGAAGCCGGCTACTTCGGCAGCGTCCACTTGGAATCGAACGACGTGGCCCAAGCGGTCTTCTCGGTGAATCCGTCTTTGGCTGGCTCGAAGCTTTGCACAGCGATGTCGCCGAGACGCGGGAAGAGCAGCGCGTTCGTGCCGATGAACTCGGCGTCGTGAATCGTGTGGCCGGAATTGATGACGACGTATCGCGTCGGATTCAGTGGGTTCGGGAAGATCAGCGAAACGGCGTGCGTCTGGGGATCGTATTTCTTGCCGCCGACTTCGAGCGACCCCTTCGTCCAAGTCACCGGCAAGTCATCGATCACCTTCGCGAGGACCGCGTTGGAAGACGGGTCACCGAAGAGAACCAGATTATTGCCCTCGACCTGCTCGTCGGTTAGTTCGTTGTCCTTGATCGTCGGGACGCGGCCACGCATCCACTTGTCGAATTCGCGAGCGAAGCGGTCGTAGGTCCACTTGGCCCACGCGGCGTGCGATTCGTGCCACGGCTTGCCGGTCGGGAGCACGCACAGGAACGGCTCCATGAAAGCGTCGTCGATGGGGCCTTGCAGATTGTGTCGCTTGTGAAGATCAGGATTTCCGGAGAATGCTCGCGAGGCATCGTAGCTGAGCAAGTCCCAGTGCTTGCCGTTCCAAACGTAGAACACGCCGGGCAAAAGGCCGCCACCGGCGTTTGACAGCGGATGTTCGTCACCGTCGATCTCGATCTTCTCGGCAACATCGCGAGCGATCTGCAGCGCGGTGACGTTCTCCGTCTTGATGTGCAGCGTTCCGTCGTTCGCGACGGTCGCGTGGATGGTTGCGGCATCGAGATGGTCGTCGAGCTCCTCGATCGTCAACCAATCGCAGTCGTTGTACTTCAGCGTGTAAGTGATGAAGCGAATTTCTTTCCGCTGCTGCGACGTCAGCCGGCCACGCTCAACGTTGTCTCGGTGAAAGGCCATGAACTCCTTGAACGAGTCGGGATGAAACTTGTGCTCGGTGTTGGGCCCGATCAGCAGTTTGATGGCGACGTCCCGCTTTTTGGCTTCCTCGACCATCAACGTACTGGCGGCGAGTTGCTTGTCGAGTTCTCCGCCGTAAGTGCAGATCGGCACGTTGAAGGCGTTGAGCGCGTAATCCAGAGCGTCGTAGACGTGCAGCGCGTCGTGCTGATGAGCCGGCAGTGGCTCCTTGCGGTTCTGATAGTTGTAGTAATCGACGAAGCCCGCTCCCGGCCCGACCGAGCACCATTCGCTCGGATGATGCACGCCAAGATGCCAACTGCCGCCCCCTCCCATCGAGAAGCCCCACAAGGCAACTCGGCGATCGTCGATGCGGTAACGGCGTTTCACGTCGGCGATCGCTTCGAACACATCGGTCTCGCCGGCCCAGCGATATGAGTTGTCGATGCGACCAAACACATCAAGCTGCACAAAGTCAGCGACACTGAGCGGTCCCTCTTTCGGCCAAGGCTTGTCGGCATGATCGTCGAGAAATCGAATCTCGTTCCGGTCACCACCTCGGCCATGCAACACGACATACAACGGCCATCTTTTCGATGTTTTCGCTCCTGCTCCTTCTGGCAGAGTCACGGCATACGGCTGCACCGAACCGTCGACGCGCGAGACGTAGCCGCGAATGCTCTTGCCCGTTTGTGCCGACCAACTCGGCTTGCCGGCCGCGAGTTCTTCCGCTCGCTTCAGCCCGGTTTTGATCGCGTTCAAAGCGTACTGCGGATACCTCGACTTCGGTTCGGTCTTCGGCTTCGAGCCGTCCTTCGGCAGCGGCGGCAGATAGAACTCGTCATGCCGCAACGCCCATTCGACGGCCTTCGCGTAGACCTCGACATCGGCAACCAGTCGTGCATCCTTCGCCTTCGGTTTCAAATCCGCGACGGCCTTTTGCAGATCGGCCAATCCCGATCGAATCGCCGTTGCGTCCGATTCGGACGGAGGCTGCGCGAACGAGAGACTCATGAAACTGATCCACAATGCGAGAGAAACGAGCAAGCTGCGCATGATGTGATTCCGCTGGAACAGATTGAAAACGTAGACCGGACGCCTACGTCCGGTCTGATCAAAGCAGGTTCTGTTCGGACGTAGGCGTCCGAACTACGGTCACTGAGCCGTCTCGCTCGCCTGGAAACCGCTGGACTTGTGCGAGCCGTCGCAGAACGGTCGCTTCTGGCTGGCTCCGCAACGGCAGAGCGCGACGTTCTCTTTACCGGTCAGGTCAAACTTGTTGCCGAGATGATCGCAAAGAGTGATCGGACCGCTGACCAACAGCGGGCCATGTTCGCGAGTTTTGATCGTGACGTCAGACATGAGAGCAGTCTCCAAGTTCAAAGGAATAAGTTCGCGCGACACGTTAGCCCGCCGCATCCAGCCGAGCAATCACGCGGACCACGACAATGATCTCGACAGCTTTCGAAGGTCGTCGCATAGTTCGATCCTCGTTCACGCACGGAGGTCTTTCATGTCGCGCTTCGACCGACCGACAATTTTGATGTGCCCGCCGGACCATTACGGCATCGAGTACGAAATCAATCCGTGGATGAGCCGCAGCCGACAGAGCGATCGACTGCTGGCCGAGTCACAATGGCGACAGCTTCGCGACGTGCTGATCTCGGTCGGCGCGGACATCCGCTTGATAGAGGCGGTGAAAGGACTGCCCGATCTCGTCTTCACCGCCAACGCCGCGTTGATGTGGCGCGACCGAGCATACCTCGCGCGATTCCGTCATTCGGCAAGACAGCCAGAGACCGCGATCGACGCCGCTTGGTTTCAAGCGGCGGGATTCGAGACGCGAGAACTGCCACTCGGCTGGGATTTCGAGGGAGCTGGCGATGCGCTCTTCTGTGGCGACACGCTCTTCGCCGGGTATCTCATCCGCAGCGACGTCGGCGGCGAGCACTGGCTGGCGAACGAACTCGGTTGCCGAGTGATCCCGCTGCAACTCGTCAGCGACTACTACTATCACCTCGATACCTGCTTCTGCCCGCTCAGCCCGACCGAGGCGATTTATTTTTCGCCCGCCTTTGATGAATACGGCCAAGCCGCGCTGCGACAGCACGTCCCGAGATTGATCGAAGTCCGGCCGGAAGAAGCCGAGCGATTCGCTTGCAACGCAGTCGTCGTCGGCAAGCATGTCGCCCTCAACACCGGCTGCCCCGATTTGGAACGCCGCTTGAGCGAACTCGGCTACACGCCGCACGCGACCGAACTTGGCGAGTTCCTCAAAGCCGGCGGCAGCGCGAAGTGCCTCACGCTACGGCTGGATGGGGAGGACGCCGCGCTCTGGCCCTGAGACGCCACCCGGCCATGTGAAGCGAGTGCGCGGGCGCGACGTCTGTGGACCGTCGGTTTGTAATTCGTTGGGGTAGAATCGCGAGCCGTCTCGATCCAGTCTTTCGCGCCGCAATGCGTTTTGATGGCCGAGCACAATATCGGGAGCGTTTGTCTCGAAGACTCCGACCCCCGGCATCAATAGCTTGACAGTCACTTCGCCA
>JAYVQJ010000462.1:0-7852 GCA_043777235.1 Planctomycetia bacterium | reverse complement strand
GTTCTCGAAAATCCAATGACGGGCAAGAGTGCCCATCCTACGACGAAAACCAACATGGCCAATCACATCATTCGCTACGGCATCATGCGCATCGTTGGCGAGTTCTCCGCGCGGAACGACGACCCGATTGCTCGCGGCACCGCCGTGATCGTGCGAACTGACCGCGGTGTCGAATGGGGCGAAGTGCTCAGCCCGGCGTCCGAGCAAACGCGGTCGTATCTGGGACGCACGGACGAGTCGGGACGCATCCTGCAAATCGCGTCGGCTGATGATCTGCGCAAGCGAGATCAAGTCGTCGCCGCGCAGCGGCAAGACTTCGTCGACTGCGGGCGGCTCATCGTCGAAAGCAAATTGCAGATGCAACTCATCGACATCGAGCGGCTCTTCGGTGGCGAGCGGCTCGTTATCTATTACCTCTCCGAAAAGCGGATCGACTTCCGCGACCTTGTCCGAATCCTGGCCGGGCACTTCAAGCTGCGCATCGAGATGCGGCAGATCGGCATTCGCGACGAGGCGAAACTGCTTGCCGATTACGGCGACTGCGGCAAGCCAGTCTGTTGCAACACGCATCTCCGCGAGATGCCGCCGGTCACGATGAAGATGGCGAAGGTCCAAAAGGCGACGCTCGACCCCAACAAAATCTCCGGCCGCTGCGGGCGTCTGAAGTGTTGCCTGCGATACGAATACGACACCTACGAAGAACACTTGCGAGATCTCCCTCCGATCGGCGCGACGGTCGTGACCAAAGCCGGACAGGGCCGAGTCGTCTCGCAAGAGATTCTGGCTCGCAAGGTCGTCATCGCCTACGACGATTCGCGCCGAGTGATGACCGACGCCGCCGATGTGCTGACCGTCATCAGCACCAAAGGCCCGAAGCCAAAAGAGCCACGCTCGGAAACGCAGCCGTAGATCGGACGCCTACGTCCGAGCGATCGTCCGGACGTAGGCGTCCGGACTACTTTCACAACGTCACCGCTCGCAGCGGAGGTGCCGACCGGGCAATGTGCTCGGCAATCGTTCGGACGGCACGGGCTGACCGGCTTCGATGATTGGCGTTCCGTTGACCAGCACCGTGTGCATTCCGGTCGTCGGTTGCAGCGGCTCTTCGTAGGTCGCTTGATCGGCGATCGTGTTCGGATCGAAGAGGACGACGTCTGCGAAATGGCCGGCCTTCAACTCGCCTCGCTGCTTCAATCCGAAGCGGCTGGCGGCGTACCCGGAGAGTTTGTGAACCGCTTCTTCCAGCGAGAACAACTTCACCTCGCGCACCAATGGGCCGAGCACTCGGCCGGCTGATCCGAAGACGCGCGGATGCGGACGCCCTTCCAATCGCAAGGCTTCTTGTGGTTTGTTGTCCGTTGAGGTTGTTTGCTCATTCGTCGAAGGACTCATCGTCGAGCCCATCTTGTCGCGATCGGAAGCTCGCACCGGGCTGACACAGCCGCAGAGGATGCCGTCGGTACCGACCATGTGCTTCGGATGCTGCAAGAACGGAGTCACCAGCGGATCGTCCCCTTCGTTGACGACCAGCAGCACGGCGAGTCGCTCTTCGATCAGCAGGTCGGCGAGTGCGTCTCCCGGCGAACAACGCCGGCTATCGACGAAATCGCTCAGCAGTTTTCCTTGATGTCGTGAGTTCTCTTTGCTGGCGACCCAGGCAATGTGAATCTTGTCGATCTCGACACGATGCTCAGTCAGCCCGCGATTGAAACGCTCGCGCACCTGCGGATCGCGCAGCCGTTCGACGGCCGCAATCGGGCCGGACTCCCAAACTTCGTAGGGGAGCAGATAGCTCAACATCGTTGAACCGGATTGATACGGATAGACGTCGAACGACAGATCGACTTCGCGAGTCGCCTCGCGGTCGAGATACGTCAGCACTTCGTCAGCCGCTTGCGGAGTCTGCGCCTTCAAGTGCGAGACGTGCAGCTTGGTCCCGGATCGGCGAGCGATCTCGACCGCTTCGCGCAGCGCCGGCAGCAGGCCGAGCTTGTACCGCATGTGAGTGACATACAGTCCGCCTTGCTCGGCGACCGGCTGACATGCGGCGACGAGTTCATCGGTCGTCGCGAAGCACTGCACGATGTAGTCCAACCCGGTTGAGAGGCCCACGGCTCCCTCGTCCATCGCCTTGCGAATGTCGCGAATGATCGACCGCATTTGAAAATCATCGGGCCGTTGCCGTCCCCAACCGCAGACGGCCGAGCGGACGTTGGCATACGGCACCTGAGCGATCACGTTCTGCACGTTGTGCCCGGCGATGCGGTCGAGAAACTCGGCGATCGACGACCAGCCGGAGTACTCGTCGAGCGACATGCCGTTGAGCGCTCGCAGATAGAAGATCCAGTCGCGCCACGTCTGCGGAGTGACCGGCGCGTACGAGATTCCGTCGGCCATCAGCACTTCAGTCGTGAATCCTTGCAGCGTCTTCGGCAATAAGTGCGGTGACTTCAGAAGCCAGCCGTCGGCGTGCGTGTGGACGTCGATGAAGCCCGGAGCCGCAACCAATCCCGTCGCGTCGATCGTCTGCCGAGCCTCAGCGGACGACAAATCGCCGATCGAGTCGATGCGGTCTCCGATGATCCCAATGTCGGCCGTGAATCGCGGCACGCGAGTTCCGTCGATGACCGTGGCTTGTCGAATCAGCACGTCGAACATGAGCAACCTCCTGTTTGTGGGTCGGGGTTTCTAGCCGGAGTTCCGTGCCGTCAACAACGCTGGTTGCTTTTCCGAGCCACCGGGTCACGTTAGATTGCCGGCCCGCGTTGCGAGGTGCAGAACCTCCCGCGTTCAGGAGTCCCGCCCATGCGTTCGCGACGGAATCCAACAGAGTCACCGGTCACCCGCGTATTCGCGGTCGTTGATCGAGTCGAATGTCCGGTCGCTGCGGCTCGCCCAGAAAACCCACCTGCAAGGAGAAGCCGATGTCCTGGAAATCTTTCGTTGTCCCCGTTTTTTCGGCGGTCCTCATGATGTCCGCCGGAACCTCCACGAATGCCGCCGACCTGAAAGCCGGCGACGATGCTCCTGATTTCGAACTGAAGGCCAGCGACGGCAAGACGTACAAGCTGTCGAGTTTCAAAGGCAAGCAAGCGGTCGTCGTCGCGTGGTTCCCGAAAGCCTTCACCGGCGGTTGCACCAAAGAGTGCAAGGCGATGAAGGAACAAGGCAAGCTGATTCGCGAATACGACGTCGCGTATTTCACCGCCTCCGTGGATGCCGTCGATGGCGACAAAGGAAACGCGGCATTCGCGAAGTCGCTGGACCTCGACTATCCGATCCTCTGCGATCCCGAAAAGAAAACTTCAAAGGATTACGGCGTCTTGAAGCCGGATGGCGGCGTCACGAATCGCTGGACGTTCTTCATCAGCAAGGACGGCAAGATTCAACACATCGAAAAGATGGTGAAGACCGAAGGTCACGGCGAAGACATCGCCGCGAAGCTGAAAGAACTGGGAGTCGCGAAGGCTCCGAAGAAGTAAAGACCGGCGAATGAATCGCTGTCTGACGTAGCCGAACTCGCCAGAGTTCGGTCCGAAGTCTGGCGACTTCGGCTACGACAGTGATTGATGTGCCAATCCGAAGTCGTTCGTTTTTGTGTGTCTCGTTTCCCAAACTGTTCCGTTTCTCAACCCAAGGAGAGTCTTATGCGTCGAATTCTGTCAGTGGCATTTGTGGCGAGCGCGATGTTCGCCGGTGCGTTGTTCGCGGCCGAAGCGTTGAAGTCCGGTCTGCAACCGGGCGATGCCCCGCCGCCGTACAACGTCAAGGACTGCACCGGTCCCAGCGAAGGCAAATCGCTGTGCTACCGCTGCAAGTACGGTGCTCGTCCGGTCGTCAACATCTTCACTCGCGAGATGACCCCGGAAGTGATCGCCCTCGTCAAGCAAATTGACGAAACCGTCGGCAAGAACGAAGAGAAGAAGATGGCCGCGTTCGTCACGCTGCTCACGAATGATCCGGACAAGGACGAAGCCACGCTGAAGGCCATCGCCAAGAAGGAAGGCCTGAAGAACGTCCCGCTGACGGTCTTCGACGGTGTCGCCGGCCCGGAAGGCTACAAAATCGCCGAGAAGGCCGACCTGACCGTGACGATGTGGGTCGAGAGCAAGGTCGAGGCCAGCCAGGCCTTTGCCAAGGGTGAGTTCAAGACCAAAGCCGTCAAGGCGGTCGTTGAAGACACCAAGAAGATTCTGAAGTAGTCGTTAGTAGGCGAGTCACTCCGTGACTCGAAGATTCCGGTCACGGAGTGACCGGTCTACATAGCCTCGGCCCTTTCGGCCGGGGCTATTTTTTTTCGGTGTCGACTGGTTCATCGGACATGAAGGTGTCGCCGTCGACAGGGATCCATTCGGACGGCGGTTCGAGATCGATCAACTCTTCGTTGATGAGCAATCCGTAATAGCGAATCAGCGGACGCAGTGGCGTGTCCGGGCTTGCTTCGAGCAAACCCATCATCGTCTTACCGGCCACCTGAGGACTCCCCGATTCCAATTGGCTCATCGCCGTGTACCAGAGCAACATCGAGATCTCGCTGTCGGCCACCGATTGAGCTTCGGCGAACGTCACACCGTGCTGTGTCGGCCACACGTTGGGATGTCCCAAGAGATGAAACGGCGATTGCACCATCGGGAACGTCGCCAAGACTGCGGAGACCGATGCCTGGCGGCTTTGAGCCATGTGATTCGACCACAACTCGATCGCATTCTCGTATTCCCCATGCGCCAGACGAGTCCACGCCGCTGGAATGCGCCAAGCCGCTTGATTCAATTCCGATTCGTATTCGAACTGACCGTAGACCTCTTCAATTTCGCCCGCTTCAAACTTCAACAAGTATTGCAGAATCTGTAATTCGGGCGACGCCTTGACGGCCTCTTGATCGCGATTCAACAAGCCGATTGCCTCAAGCACGAACCCTGCGGAATACACCTGAGTCGCCAATGCGGCGAGGCTCTGCCCATCGTTCAACGCAGGGCTGATGCGTTCCTGCACAAGAGCCAGACGGCTGACGCAATGTTCCCGCATCCCGGCACGGCGTTGCCGCGCTTCGTCCTCTTGTGGAGTGTCATTCAGTGTCACCGGGATCAGATCGTCCAGCGCTTGCAGTTCTCGCAAGGCCAAGTCAACGCGATTGTGTCGCTGCCACAACTCCAACAACCGATCATGCAGATAGATCGACTTGGGGTCTAAACGAATCGCTTGGTGAAATGCCGCGAGCGCTTGATAAAACCGCATCCGGTTTTCGAAGGGGATTCCCGCCTCCTGTTCGATCGCGTTCTCGACGTTGAGCAAGAAAGAGTACGCCTCGCCGAGAATCCGATACGCCGCAACGTCGTCGACCGATTCCGCCAATCCCGCATTCGCCTTGCGGATGGCCAAGTGAGCCATCGCTACCGACATCGACTGATCGATCGAGAGTTGACCGGCCGCCATGGCTCGCAAGTGCATCAACAGATTTTCCGCTTCGAGCACCTTGTTGGAAACGTGAATGTCCGGCGGGCTGAGCCATTTTTGAAACGACGTGCGAACTCGCGGCCAATCGGTTCGCACGGCGACAGGTTCTTTCGTTTGAAATGCCGACTTCACCATCACGAGCGGATGCTCTTCCAGATACTGCGTCAACTCCGCAGAGGGTTTGTCTTGTCGATAAAAGACCGCGCAATGAGCCCCCAAATGTGTCAGCCGCCAACTCGGATTCATCAGCATCGAAAAGTACGACTTTGGACTGGCACCCACCAATCGCGGCATCGCGTGTGTTAGTCGAAAGTGGTTGAAGATCTTCTGCCATTCGGCTTCCTTCGCGCTGTCGGCGGGTCGCCCTGATACGGAATCGGATTCGGATTCGAATTGTGCATTCGACGAAGGGACCAACGACTGTCGTGCTTGATCGTGCAGTTCGATGAAGTCGACTCCGCCTCGTTTCGCAAAGACGGCCAGGCGGCTGTCAATAAACGGCTTCTGACCGACCCACAACAGCACGTCTCCCTGACGAGGCACGAAATTGAACGGGCGATCGTCCAGCGAATTCTCCGTCGCTTCGCGATACGAAACGATCATGCCGCGCAGCGGGTTCGACAATCCGATTCCGATTCGTTTGCCGTCCGCTTCAAAGATCGACTGATTCACCGACATCACGGCCAACCCGAAGAATGCCAGCACCGTGATTGCTCGACCGCCGCGAGTAAACAGCAACTCCTTGGGAGCGATCGAATATCCCTGCCGGAAATTCGTCTGATACCACTGCTGTGCGTTCAGCGTTCCAATCACGCAGGCCACAAGACTCGCGGCCGCCAATTCGTGCGACGCGATCAACGCCAACGCGACGAATCCGACGAAGGCCAGCACGTCCCCCACGTTCGCTCGGCGAGCGTTCAACACGAGCGACACCAACGACGCGACCAACACGACGACTCCGGCAACCAGCGGCAGACGCCCAACACCGGGCCGCCACAGCTCAGGCGTCAACAGCGAGAATGCACCGGCTTCGTCCAAGCCAGAACTCGGCGAGACATACAAATGCCAAGCCGGATATTCCCGGCCATACAAATCAAAGGCGGAACGCAGTGACTGCACGTCGAAGGGATTGAGGCAGCTCGCGACAATGCACGTCCCCAGCACTTTCCAAAAATGATTTCGTTGAACGGCAGACATCGTCGCACGTCCCAACGTCTTACCGATCAGTTCGCCGGCTCCCCACAACAGAAGCAGCGCCAGTCCGAGAAACATCCGATTGTCGAGATTGCTCCAAAGTACGAACCCCGGCACCAACCACCACAGAGACACCGATGGGCCGGCCGTCGCAACGACACTCGCGGACGACATCGCGTCCGTTGCGGATCGCCAAGCGTGTAACAACCACATCGTCGCGGCCAAGCCGAGTAGAGTCACTGTTTCCGGCTGACCGGAGAATTGCAGATGACAAGCCAGCAACGTCAACGCTCCGAGGATCGAACCAAACCAGTTCGACACACCAGTTCGATTGGTCTTGCCGAGCAACCACCAAGTCACCGCCACTAGCAACGACGTCGCGAGTGACAAACCAATCCCGTCGCCGATCGCGAACAATCCGCTGGAAATCAAATCCCACAACCACGACAGATTGATCCAACGATGCTCGCTCGCCGTTGACGAGAACACATCGTTCGCCGGCGGCCAGAAGCCGTGCGACGCGAGATACTGCCCCGTCTTCACATGCACCAACGTGGTTGTCTCAACGATCTGCCGACAGCCGATCAGCAGAGCTAGCAAGACGACGGCCCAGCGCAGCATGAAGTCGCCACGAATTGCCTCGTCTTCCACGATCTCCGGTGTGAGCGGTTCCCAATCCGTCTGACCATCGGCCGTCACCGGACTCGCAGCATCCGTCGCCGTTGGCGTTTGATCGGCAGCGGAGGCGACCGGAGTTGGCGGCGGAGAACCAGAGTCCGCAGAGAGAGGCTTTTCAGATTCCGACACAATCATCCCCAGGAAAGGAACTCGACGAAGAGAAGCCCGCTCAAGACGTGAAAGGGAGCCGCAACGTTGGAGCCTTTGACGAAAAGCCCGCGACAAAGCCAGATCATGCTAGGCCCGCCGAACAGACTGAGCAACTTGCGCGGCGAACCCAGGGCAGGCCAATGTTTCCAACTGCGAAGGGTACGCCGCTATGTAACCCGCAGCGTGAGCGAGGGAATGTCACGGAACTCCCTCGCTCACGCTGCGGGTTACATGTCTGAGACCGGACAATTAGCACGCCCTGAGGTCGTGGTACAGTTTCAGGGCCAGCGTCCACTAACGTTGTTCGCCGGTTAGGACTTGCGACAGGTCATCAAAATCCCAACCGCAGCTTCGGCGTTTCATGGCGATACTTCCG
>JAYVQJ010000461.1:0-7868 GCA_043777235.1 Planctomycetia bacterium | reverse complement strand
CGTCATGCTCCCTGCGTTGCGAATGACAATTCAACACAGAGAACCAATAGCATCAAAACACTTATTGCGCAAACTACCCAAAACCCCTAAAGTGCGCGCTGGCCCTGCCCGTTAGGCTGCACCAAAGCACGTTGCGGTTACGCACGAATGGGACCATTCCGTCTGCCACTGGAAGTTTCATCGTGATGAGAGCCACTCCGGAATGCATCTTGTGAAATTCCGCCGGAGTCTTCTTGGCAACGCCTCCCACCCCAAGCCACAGCGTTACCTCATGCGTATTGTTACTCGGTAATAGAACGGCAAAGTGACCTAGTTCGCCTTTCGGATCGGGAACGTGAACAATCGCGGGATGCGGCCACACGTAGACCGAATCATTCGGGACATTGACTAATTCCGTGTTCAGCCCCCGCTGCTTCAGAGCCGCATTAACGCGATCCAACGTCGTGCCAGATTCAAGATCCGGCCACTGAATCTCCTTTATCAATTCGATCAGTTCGGCTTCGATGCCGTGCTCACGCAAGACGAACTGAACACACCGCGGTCCGCAAACAACATCTTCCACTGGCGGTGACGTTTCGTTCCCAAAGACAGAATCATCCCGGCTTGAAGCAACAAGCCCAATCAGCAAGACACAGACGAGTTCGATGAAACGTGATTTCACTCGACGACTCCTCGAATCGGGATTTCAACCGTCGGAATGTCGCTGCGAGCAAACTTCACTGAGATTCGTGAATCAAGTTGACCGCGCTGAACGGGACACAAACTCAAAGCGATTTTCCACGTTCGCGCGTCGATGGCCGTCGTTTTCACTGTTGAGTCTGCGGCAAGCTCACTTTCGACGATAATGTCGTCAGCGGACGCCAGCATCTTTGGTTGAGCGAAGCGAAGCAAGAAGGTTTGCGACACCTTCTGTCCCGCCGACGCTCTTCCGATGAAGATGGCACTCGGAATCACGGCGACGGTTGGCTCGATCTCAACCTTGATCAGAATCTGCTTCTTCCAATCTTGCTGACCCGATTTTGCAACAACATTGAGCGTGGCAGCCCGCTCGCCACTTGCCATGTTCGCAGGAACGGTCGATATCACCACACGCCAACTCTGTCTTGGACGAATCTGAGAGCCAGCCGGACCCGCGACTGGAATCTCTATGACCGACGCATTGAAATCATCAGAGTCACAAACGACATCCATCCGAGTCCAGTCCATGTCATCGAAGTTGCGGATTTCAATTACCCGCTCCGCTTTCGATCCAGCGGCGACGACACCAAAGTCAATTTCTTTGGGATCACACGAAAGCTCTGGACGTATCTGCGCGGAAACGACAAGCGTCACTTCAGGCGCTTCTGTTTCTCGAAAACGGACTGACATGGTTCGCCTGTCGGTCCCATCCGAAACGGGAGCCTTGTATTCGACATCAAAGACGCCGGTGTCAAAAGGCTTGATGACCCTCGAATGGTTCTGGAGAACGGTGCAAGAGCAAGCGGTTCCAACGGAGGAGACATTCCACGGAGAAGCCGACTTGTTTTCGATGACGAAGCGATGCTTGTTCGTGCTTCTCGGACGAACGAGTCCGAAATCGTGCGAGTGAATCCAACCATTCTTTTCGTTCACGCCGGGAACGTCGCTTGCCGCTGCGTTCGATTCCGTTTTAACCACTATCGAGGTTTGGCCCGTGTCATAGCATCCGAGATTCCACAACACGGCCAGCAAACAAAATGCGGCGTTGCGGCGTTGCGGCGTTGCGGCGTTGCGGCGTTCATCGGATGTCCACTCGAAATGAGAAACGGACGAAAGAAATGGCGATGAGGACAGGACTGTACGAACCTAAAAAAGAATTGCAATCGAGATTTTCAGGATTGTTGGAAATTGCGCAAGTTGGTTTCTGAAGAAGGATCGAGATCGGAAGTCCTCGGACATCCCACCCAATTCAGGCGCTGGTGCTCCAGCGAAGCAAATTCGACGCGATGAAAGCCCACACAACCGCGTTCATCGAGAAAGTTGGGGGAGTATCGGATGCGCTTGCTTGAATGGTCAGTTGCCGTTCATCCCGAAGGGATGGCAGACAGTAGCCGGGGGTCGAAGCAACGCGCAGACCTCCGGATCGTTGAGACGACGCGGTGCATCCCAGCGGGATGCCAGAAGTCTTCGATGATCTCGCAGGAACCTCGACGCTCTCTGGCATCCCTTCAGGATGCGATTCGCAGCCGACAACATTCCGGTGGTCTCCGCTGCGCTGCGACCACCGGCTACTTTCTGCCATCCCTTCGGGATGAACCGCAACGACTGCAATACTCCCCGCGAATTCAAGCACCCCGAGATCCCCGATGAACCTCCAAAACGAGCGTCACTGCCAACGCTGTTCGATCCAGTTCAAGAGATGGACCGCAACCGCTTCCTTGGAGCCGCTCCAGCTTTCGATGGGTTGGCCGCTGTCGTCGATCAATTCGACCGAATTCGTTGTGGAGCCGATCGCACTCGGATCGTTAAGCACCACGACGTCGCAATTCTTGGCTCGAAGTTTTTGCAGCGCGTTCTCGCGCGAGTTCGTCGCTTCGAGCGCGAAGCCGACAATCCAGCGGCCGTCCTTCTTGCGACCGAGTTCGGCCAACACGTCATCGGTCTCGATCAAATCAATCGTGATCGGCCCGCCGGTCTTCGACATCTTGCCGACGACTCGTTTCGAAGGCTTGTAGTCGCACACCGCTGCCGCCGCGATCACGCCGTCGCATGAGTCGAACGCTTGCTCGCACGCGATCCGCATCTCTTCAGTTGTCTGCACGAACCTCACATCGCAGCCTTTCGGCGGAGTGAGATCGACCGGTCCCGATACCAACACGACTTGATGTCCGCGAGCCACCGCTTCGGCCGCGAGCGCGTAACCCATGCGTCCGCTGCTGGCGTTCGAGAGGTAGCGCACGTCGTCCAAGTATTCGCGAGTCGGACCAGCGGTCAGCAGGATTCGCATGAGGCGTCAACTTTCATGGTGTTTCGGTTGTCTCAAGGCGGATGCGGATGACACCGTACACGAGAAACTTGGGCACGACAAAGTCGACTTGGCCCCGGGTCAGTTCCATCTCCAACGAAACTGGCTCCGGGTTTTCCGGAGTCAGAAACTCGGCGGTGACGGCGGCACCTCTAGGAAATGCGAATGAACCGGTGACACCTTCGACGGGGACCGGCTTCTCGTCTTGGATGCCTCGGCCGGCGCTGTGCTTCTCCGCCGGCTCGACGCGGTTGTAATTCACAAGGTGAATCGCGAATTCGTCGCGCTGCGGATGTTTCGATAATGAAACTCTCACGGTCTTCGGGGCATTCTTCAGGGAAACTCTTCCGACGATGAGTGGCGGCGGCGGAGTCTCGGCCTCAACGCTGATGATTTGCCGATATCGGCCGCTGATCTCCGGCGTGACGGCGTCATCCGGGCGAATGTCGAACAGCATGTGTCGGTCGAGCATGTTCGTGCCGATCTCGCGAAAGCGGGCGAGCGGTCGGACGTCGCCGGTGTGAATGGCTCGACGAGGAAACAGCAGTAAGGTCTTGTGATACGGCTCGTGCCAGCGAAACAGGTCGTCGTGCTTCCTGAGAAATTGATAATAGCGCACGATCTCGGCACGAGCCTCCGGGTCTTTGAAGCGGGTGTAGAACCCCATCGGTGCTCCGGCGTTGGCGGCGAGTTCAGCGATCGCAACACGAGTGCGTGTGCTCTCGTACTTGCCGAGCGTGAACGGCTTGTTGCCGAACGAACCGCGAATGTATCTGGCTTGCAGAGTCCCCTCGCCAAGCATCCCCTCGGCGAGGTCCGTGTAGTGAGCCGCCGCGCCTGTGCTGTACCAGAGATAATTTTCGTCACGGCCCCATGACTCGGACGGCAACAGGCAACGTTCATCACCGCTGAGCTGGTTGAAGTTGCCCAGATGATTCCACTGAGCGACCAGCAAGTCCGGCTTCAGCGAGCGGCCGTATTTCACGAAGACGTCGTCGAACGCCGCCTTGTTGGCCACCTGCGAGAACCGCAGCATCTCGCGCCGCAGCGGCGTCGATTCTTCCGGCTTATGCCAACTGACGATCTCGGTGAAGCGATGCGACTTGAGATCTGAAATTTGAAATTTGAGATTGAGTTCCTCGGCGGTGAAGCGATCGGCGAGGTACGACTTGAACGACGTGACGCAGTGCGGACACAGACAGTCGTGCCGATAGAAATAGTTGATGATGAATCCGTCGCATCCCAGATCGACGCCGTGTTTCGTCCAGGCTTTCAACACCGTTCGCCAATGTGGATTGTTGAGACAGCCCCAATACTCCTTCATGCCGCCGATGCTGTAGTTGTTGTTGGTGATCGGTTTCCCGTCAGCGTCGATCTCCAACAGTGCCAGCGGATCAGCGACGGGCTTCGGGCCGAGCCACTCTTCGTTCCACAGTTCGCGATAGAACTTGAAGAATCCGCGCGGACCACCCGGCTCGGCAGGCTTTGTTTTGGTTTCGGGAATCGCCGGGCTATCGGGATCGCCGACGAGAAACTTCACGTTGATGTGCCCGACCACTTTGATGCCGCGCTGATGGATTTCGCGATTGAGGTTCCTCAACCATTCGCGATTCTCGTTGAGCCCAACAAGCGGGAAATGGGCCGGATAGCCCTTGCCATGCGGCGTGTGAGCGAGGCTCCAAAAGTGAGCACCGTAGAAGCCGACCTGCGCGACATCCGGCTTTGCCTCCGTGAGAAACGGCAAGTAATCCGGATCAGCATACTCGGCCCAGTGTGCGACCAACGTCGAGAACTGGCGTGGCTTCGCAGCCTCCGTTTGAGCAAACGCCGGACAGAGCGACAACCACACGATCGTCAAAGCCATCGAACAAATCTTCATCGCAAGCCCTTTGCAAAGGGAAGTGACGACGGCGATCCACCGCGCGTCGAAGCGATGATTTCAGTCGGTTGACGACCCGGATTGCAAGTCGCACATGCCATCGCGGCAGGAGTTACTCGGAGCTGATCCGCTTGGGAGCAATCTGTCGCAGGTCGGCGAGTCGCACGACGACGAGCCGCTGCTTGTGGCCGCTGCTGTCTTCAAACTGAAACAGACTTTGTCCCAGTGTTCCCGGCCGATCTCGGTCGCAGGTCAGCACGAGCATCTCGCCGACATTCAGCGTCGCCGAAAATTGCTGAGCGAAGCAGGGAATGACTTCTTGAGTCGTGCGATACATCCAACCGGTCGCGGCCGCGAAGGGGCGAGTGCCGGTTTGACCGTGATGTAACTCTGGTGTGAAGTCGAGCCGCGCCCATCCGTCTTGGCTCCGTTCTGCCTTCAGTCGCAAGAGGCCGCGCACGTTCGTCAAATCCATCTTCTTTCCGTCCGGCAGAATCACCAGTCGTTGAGCGGCCGCTTCGTTTGACCAAACCTCGGTGTCCGTCCCGGCAGGCAGGGCGACTCGCCGCGCAGCAGTCTTCGGAAGTCCGTTGGCCTCGCGTCGCTGACGCGCGAGATTTTCGTCCGTCAGGTTGAGCAATGACTGCAAGGCTTCCGGAGGAGACGACCCGACGTGTCCCACCAACAAGCCAGCCTCGCGAATCGTCGCTCGTTGTTCGGGCGAAAGGGTTCCGACTTGATCGACCTCACGCCACAGCAGCTTGCCCAATAACGGATCGCTGACGGGCCGGTCCACAAAGACGATGTCGACGTCGACCGAATCTCGCGGCGCGGACAACAACGGCAGTTTGAACGCCGTTGATTGCTGAGTCGATGAACTCGCCGACGGCATGCTCTCGCAAGCGAGCACCGCGCAGCACAGCAACATCAACAGCGCAATGTGAAGGACGATTGGAAACCGCATAGGGCGGACAGACATAAACGACGGGAATGGACTTCAGCCAGAACGGCTCAGGAGGGGAACACCGAAGGGGGCGGGGTTGTAGACGGGAATCGCAAACGAGGTCAATTCCGCTCGATTTGCCGTCGAATTGCGGGAGCACGACGCACTTTGCACCGGGACCGGTTTCGAAAAACGCCGTCAGCGACCTTGTGTCATTGGTCTCTACACAAGTTTTCGAAAAAACGCAGCCGCGGAGCGGCGACCAAATAAAGCCGGGGGCGAAGCCTCCGGAAAACTTCGCACCCGGCTTTATTAGGTCGTCCCTCCGGGACTTGTGTAGAGACCAAAGAGACGGGGTCGGTAGAGGAGTTTGCATGGCACATGCAATCGGCTGGTGTCAGCGACTTTCGCAGTCACGATTCGGTATTCACCACGCAATACGTTTTCGCAATCTCTGTTGAAGCGGCGACTCATGCAATCAATCGTTCGATCGGCTGACCTTCGTAGACGGGATACGGTCGGCCGGTTGCATCGTGCCACACCGCCTCGGACGGAATCCCCAGCGCCTGATAAATCGTCGCCGCGAAGTTCTCGGGCTTCTGCAGATCGGTCGTGGGATACGCTCCGCTTTGATCGGACGCGCCGATGACGGTCCCTCCGCGAACACCGCCGCCGGCGAACCACGCGGTTTGCACCGGGCCCCAATGATCGCGGCCGGAAGTCTTGTAGATTTCTGGAGCAATGTGGCTGATGCGCGGTGTGCGACCGAACTCGCCCGCCATGACCACCAGCGTACTGTCGAAGAGTCCGCTCTCCTGCAAGTCATCCAGCAGCGCAGCCACCGCCAAGTCCGTCGGCGGAAACAGAAAATTCTTGAGCATCGGAAAATTGTTGCCGTGCAAATCCCAACTTCCAAAGTTGCCGAGATTCACCTGCACCATGTTGACTCCCGCCTCGACCAACCGCCGAGCCATCAGCAACGACCATCCAAACGAATTGTCGCCGTATCGTGAGAGAATTTTGGGATCGGCGTTCCGCACATCGAACGCGTCGCGCACCTTCGAGTCGGCCATCAGCGAGATCACCGATTGCCGGATGCGATCGTAGCCACCGACCGATGCCGTCTCTTCGAGATGTCGTTGCTGCTGTTCGACGATGTTTAAGATGTCGCGTCGCTCGCGGAATCGCGGCGCGAGTACACCCTCCGGCAGAGTCAGATTCGGCACCGCGAATCGCCAATCGAGTTTGTCGGCCGGCTCTCCCTTGTGCAGATTGAAGAGGTACTTGGGAAACGCGCCGGAGTACGAGTGATACGCATGTGGCTTGTCGGTCGCCTCGATGAACCACGGTTCGTGTTTGTGGCCGAGCAAGCCCGCGAACTGGCCGGAGAACGTTCCCGAGTTGGAATGCACAAGCTTCTCCGGCAACACAACGCTCGGCGGCAGATGATTGCGACGTACCGAAGTCGCCCCCGCGATTGCCGCGATGCACGGAGCATCAATCGACTGTGGCGTCATCGAGCGATACGTCGGCGGCACGGCCGACTTGCCCGTCAGCATCATGTAGGTGCCCGCGTTGTGATCGTTGTTGTTGTGCGACAGAGACCTGACCAACGCCCACCGATCGCTCCGTTGAGCCAGCAACGGCAGGTGTTCGCAAATCTGAATCCCCGGCGTCCGAGTCGCGATCGGGTTGAACTCTCCTTTGAAATCGGTCGGTCCCTCCGGCTTCATATCGAACGAATCGTGCTGCGAAAGTCCGCCGGTCAAAAAGAGGAAAATGACCGCTCGATGCTTCGCCGCGCTCGCCGCTCCGTCCGCCGCGTGAGCTTTCCAGCCGGCGACATCGGCACTCGACAACCCAAGCAGACCGAGCGAGCCGGCCTGCAAAACGGCTCGGCGCGAAGTCAGTGGCGAGGACGAGAACCTCGAAGAGCACTTCATCACAGAGTCTCCTCAACACGAGCGAACTGACGGAGCGGGATGATACGCCGCCCGACCGGCCAATCAAAAACTTTTCCGGTCAGTTCAACCGACGCTGGCTAATTCGTCGGCTTGCGAAGT
>JAYVQJ010000460.1:0-7869 GCA_043777235.1 Planctomycetia bacterium | reverse complement strand
GGAACGTCAATTGACTCTCGAACCGGACGCTAGCGCGTTCCGGCTGATTTGACAAAGCCTCATTCCCGACCGCGTGGAGAATAACTTTCACGGCACAGCGACGCCCAATTCCTTCGCCGCATCGCAGAGCATTTTCCAAGTCGCGGCATCGAGCGGAATCCCATTCGCTAGTCGTTCGCGACGCATCGCCGCGCCGCGATCTCCTGGCAATGTGATCTGATCAACTCCGGGTTTCAGCGGACCCGATCGAACGTAGTCGATCAATTTGTCCGCCTCCCCCAGAAAGTGCGACGTGCCGGCGAACCGCGCGGGATCCCACAGCACCATCACCACATTGTTCGTCCCGATCTCCGGCGGTTCGGCGGGAGGGCAACAGCCACCGGACAGGCCACCCACCAAGACATCCAGCAACAATCCCAATCCAAAGCCTTTGTATCCATGCGACTCGCCGCCCAGCGGCAAGAGCGTGCTGAATGGCTCAGTGAACCGAGTCGCGGGATCGGTCGTCGGATTTCCATCGACGTCTTGCAGCCAACCCCGCGGGCAGGACTCTCCCGCCAGCAACCGCGCTTTGACTTTGCCGTTCGCCACGATGCTCGTTGAAAGATCGAGAACCAATGGGTCGCCCCCCGTCGGAACGGCGATGCCCATTGGATTCGTGCTGATGCGAGCGTCGAGTCCACCTGGCGGAGCGACGCAGCGCAGCACACCGTTGTCATTGACCCACATCATCGCGGCGACGCCGCTGCGTGCGGCCAGTTCAACCCACTCGGCCAACCGTCCGACGTGACCGGAGTTCTTCAACGTGCCGCAGGCGATGCCGAGCGCTCGACATTTCGGAATCAAAGCAGCGACCAGACGACGCGCGAGAACCTGTCCGAATTCACGCTGACCGTCCACGACCAGCAACGCCGGAGTCTCAGAAATCACTTGCCATTCGACCCCCGTGCGCAGCTCGCCGGTGCGGAGTGAAGCGAGGTAATCGACCACGCGCAGGACTCCGTGAGACTCGTGACCACGCAAGTTTGATTCGACCAAACTGCTTGCCACTTCAAGGGCTTCGGTCACTGAGACGCCTGCTGCCAGAAACAAATTCTGGACGAAATTGGTGAGTCGTTCAGGCAATTGCTGGACTTTTCCGGTTGTCATGGTCAGTCTATCTTTAATGTAAAAATGGGTAGTTTAGGTATTTTGAAAAGAACTCTTTGAAATCGACACAGATGGCTGTTGCCTCTCGATCCACCCCTTGATTGCCCCCTAGGAGATTCCCATGAAACGACTCTTTGTACTCGCGTTGGTGCCTGGAATGATTTTGGGTTCGGGAATCCGAGCCGATGAACTCACATTCCCGACATTCTTTGGGAGCGATTCGACGGCCGTCGAATGCTGCCGTCAACCGGTTCCACTTCAAGTGCAATGTGAGGTGCCCGTCTGCGTCGCCCCGACATTACGAACTGTGCGGCGATGTGTGCCGCGCACAACGTATCAAACTGTGACGAAAACCATCATGGTGCCATGCACGTCGTTGGAAACTCGGCAGTCGCAATCGGTCGAGTATCGAGACGAAGTGCGACAGCGCGTCTCGACCGTCTATGACCAAGTTCCCGAAACTCGGCAGATCACAACCGAGAAAACGGTCATGGTTCCAGAGACGCGGCAGCGAACGGAAACTTTCACCGTGCAGGTGCCGACGGTGCGATCGGTCCCGCAATGTGTGACTGTCCAAAATATCGAGACGGAAACACGCATTGGAACTCGGCGAATCACCCGTTGCGTTCCTGGAACGGAACTACGAACCGTCACAACAGGCGGTGAAATCGTCCGGCGTGGGGTCGAGTCCGATCTAGGAGGAGTCAAAGTCCAATCCAGCGTGATTGGCGGTTGCACGAAACAAGTCGCCGTTCCCGTGATGCGGAAACAGGTTGTCGAACAGACGGTTGCCTACGAGGTGCAAGTTTCGCGTCCCGTGACGACCACGCGGATGATTGAGCAGACTGAGTGTCGCTTGGAGACTCGAACCCGCTGCGTCCCAGAAGTTGTGCAGGTTCCCAGAATTCAAACTCAAACGCACGACGTCACTGAAATGAAGTCGGTCCCCCGTCAAGTGACCGAAAACTACACGGAACGCGTTCCGCACGTTGTCACGAAGACAGTGCAAGTTCCCGTGACCAAAATGGTCGCCCAGACCGTGACCGAACAAATCCCAGTCACGACGTATCAAGTGATCGAAGAGACGGTCTGCGAGTAACCCTTGCGCGAAAGGTCAGCGACCGTCAAATTCGGATTATTGAATCGGCCAGCCCAGCAGAATTGCTCGGCTGGCCGTTTTTTTGAACGGCTGTTGGACCGGCGAGTTCGGGAAGGTCAAAGACTTTTGGCACGTGTTTGTTGCGATTCGTCACCAAATCGCGAATTAGCTACGGATGCTTTCGCGGCGTCTCAGGGAGGTAGTGTCCTAATTTGTAGGCCGACTTCGCCGAAGTCGGCTATTCCCGACGTCGGCGACGTCGGGCCACACTGAAAATAGGACACTTCCCTCAGGGACGTCAAAGGGGCTTGTGTTTGCCAGCTTCTTGGCGACGCAGCATAATGCCGCCTCACGAATCGCCAGTCCGTGGCGGATACTTTCTGGGTGCGTCATCGGCTTTCTCTTTCAATTCTTCACCCAGCCGATATCCGCGTTGCGAGTTCTAGCGACAGGAGGCCTCAAAGTGTCTGACGAAAACGATCAGGATGACCTGGGTGCAACGACGATCAATGCGCCGAAAGCGGATGGACCGAAGAAGGAAAAGCGAGTCTTCGGCGATTTCGAGTTGGACAAAAAGCTTGGCCAAGGGGGCATGGGTGAGGTGTATCTCGCGCGGCAGATGAGTCTGGATCGCCACGTTGCGCTCAAGTTGCTTTCCAAAGAGATGGCCAAGAAGAAAGGCTTCGTCGAGCGGTTTGAGCGCGAAGCCAAGTCGATGGGCAAGTTCATTCACCCGAACGCCGTTCAGGTGTTTGCCTACGGAGTCACCAACAACCAGCATTATCTGGCGATCGAATTCATCGACGGTCAGAGCATGCAAAATTGGATGGACCAGCTTGGAAAACTTGTGATCGGCGATGCGATTCACGTTCTGTTGCGCTGTTCCGACGCGCTGCGCGTGGCTCATCAAGATCACAACGTCATTCATCGCGACATCAAACCAGACAACGTCCTGGTCACCAAGAAAGGGATCGTGAAGGTCGCCGACTTTGGATTGGCGAAGGCCATCGGCGAGGGTGATGAGGACGACATGTCGCTCACGCAAAGCGGCACGGGACTTGGAACGCCGTTGTACATGGCTCCGGAGCAGGCTCGCGACGCGAAGAGCGCGGACAAGCGAACCGACATCTATGCCTTGGGCATCATGCTATATTACTTCGTTACGGGGAAACTGCCGTTCGGCGGCGATACCGTCGTGAAGCTGATCATGGCCAAGGAGGCGGGCAAGTATGAAAGCGCTCGCAAGCTGAATCGCGAAGTCCCAGAGAAGTTGGAGATGATCATCGACAAGATGATCCAGAAAGACAAACAGCACCGCTATGCGAACTGCGACGATTTGATTCACGATCTCGATGCACTGGGATTGGAGAACTCGGCACTTAGTTTTCTGGGTGGCGACGCGACGAGTGCTCGGAGAACCGTGAGCACCGGAGGCAGCGGTTCGGTGAAAGCGAACATGACTGGGGTGTTGAAGACGTCGGCCGACATCGCTCTGGAAAAAACCGAGGAAGCTGCCGCCAAAGACAAGGGGATCTGGTACGTCAAGCACACGAACCAGAAAGGGCAGACCGTCATCACCAAGATGCAGGCCGCTCAGATTCAGCAGATGGTCAAGGCCGAGCTCTTGGATCTGAGGGCCACGGCGAAGCGCGGCGAAAAAGGCGAATTCCTGCCGCTGGCTCAATATGATGAGTTCCAAGAGTTCATGAAGAAGCGACTCGCCAAGCAGTCGGCTCAGGCGCGCGGCGTGAACATGAAGGAGATGTACGCCAAGATCGAAAAGGATCAGAAGCGTCGCAAGATCTTCCGTTGGATTCACGACAAGGTCGAAGGTGCGTTGGGTGGCGTGGGACTCATTCTGTATTTGGCGGTGATCGCCGTAGTCCTGTACGGCGTCTATTGGGGCTTCCCGTACGCTCGCGATTTCATCGCCAGCAAGATTGGTTTGGAAAAACCGAAGGAGGCGGTCGTGAATCCCTCCGGCCCGAATGAACCGGTAAAGAAGGCTCCGTAGTGCTTTGTCACAGCCTAATCATCGGGTTGGACAGATCAGCCGGCACGCGCTAGCGTCCGGTTCAACCGGGAGCTAGCGCCCGGCGGCTGATTTTCACGCCCCGAATTTTGAACTCTGATAAGTCACTAGTGCCGTCCGGATATGCGTTGCCGAGCAGACGATCTGGAATCCTGTCACCGTTGCGGTCGATCCTTCCAAAGATTTCCGGTGATGTGCGTCTGCGAAGCGGCAGAATCCGCCGCGGCGATGCTGACTCGGACAGTGGATCGGAGGATGTCATGCACATGCGAAGCTGTCGGCGACGAAGATCGGTCGCTTGGTTGAGCGTGCTGACCACGATGACTTCCCTGTTGATCGTCTGCGTGACAGACGCCGGCGATCTGACTCTCAAGTCGGGTCAGAAGCTGGGACCGGGTGCGGTCGCGGGGCTTCCGACGATCTCGCTGAATGCTCCGGCACCGGCTGGCGACATCCCTTCGCTGCCGTTCTGGATGCTCGACGACGGCATGAGGCGGTACTTTGTGGCCAAGCGATTGGTTCCCAAGGAGAACCTTGATGTCGCGCTGGCAGAGTTCGTCCACTTTGAAATCCCGCCGAAGAAAAAGGGCGGTGAGGTCATCGAGCATGTCGGGCCATTTTTACAGGCGGATCTCTTCAACGAGACGGGGCATCGCTCGGTCAAACTGCTTGGCCCGAATCAGAAGCTCAAGACTTACGTCCAAGGGATCACACAACTGCGGCCGCAGTCCTGCACGGTGACGGGACTGGATCACACTTGGGAATTCAGCATCGCGACAACGTCATTGCAGCGCACGGAACTCGCCCCGCTGCTGCGGCGGCGCATCAATCTCGAAAGGCTCGAAGACCGTTTCAAAGTCGTGCGGTTCTATATTCAAGCCGGGTTGTACGAGTTGGCGATCGAGGAATTGGAGACGATCGCTCGCGAGCTTCCCGATCAACAGGAGAAATGCGAAACCGAAGCGATTGAAGCTCGTCAGTTGTACGCCAAGCGGTTGCTCGGCGAGTTGAAGCATCGCCGCCAAGCGGGTCAGCATCGGTTGTTCGCGACCGCGATCTCCAAGTTCCCGATGCAGAACATTCACGCCGACATCCTCCGCGATGTCCGACAACTCCAAACGGAGATCGAAGAGACCCAAGAGAAGATCGACCGAGTCAAACAACAACTCGGCGACTTGCAGGATGGCTTGAGCGAAGAGCAATTGAAGCAAGTGGCTCCACTGCGTGACGAAATCTTGGAACAGCTCGACGAGGAAACGCTGCCGCGAATGGAGGCGTTTCTGAAGTTGGAAAAAGACGAAAAGCTATCTAAGGAAGAGAAGCTCGCTCTGGCGTATTCCGGCTGGGTCGTCGGTGATGCGAACGCGACGACCGATCTCGGCAATGCGATCCGCTGGTGGCAAGCGCGGTTTCATATCTTGCAGTACTTGCGAGCGACACATCCCACATTGAGACAACCCGCGCTGACAGACCTCACAGCAACCGAAGGTGTCGGCGCGAAGACGGTCGAGCAACTGGTGCGGATGTTGCCGCCGGTGATCGACACGCCGGGTCTACAAGGAGGTCAGATCTCGTCGATCACGGTGCAAGATCCGGGGCGGTCGCGTGAAGCGGAGGGCGATCCGAAAGCGGTTCGATATTCCGTGCTTGTACCGCCGGAGTTCAATCCGCATCACACCTATCCGATCATCGTCGCACTGCACGAATGGGGTTGGACGACGGAGGGCATCCTGAAGTGGTGGGGAGGAAGTGACGCATCGCAACTGCAATCGCAGCGGCATGGCTACATTGTGATTGCTCCGGACTATCTGCCTCCGAACAAAGGTGATCCATTGCCGGCTCCGACCGACACGATTGTCTGGGAATGTCTACGAGATGTTCGCCGACGATTTTTGGTGGACTCCGATCGCGTGTATCTGACCGGTCACGGCCGCGGCGCGGAGGCGGCCTTCGATGTCGCGTTAGCTCGACCAGACTTGTTTGCCGGGGTCATTCCGATTTCCGGAGGACTCATCGTTCCGAAGGGTATGGCGGCCGTTCGCGATGGCACGTTTCTCAGAGAGAATGCGCGGTTGCAATCGTGGTACGTGGTCATGGGGGAATTCGATTTCGGCCTCTTCGATCTGAATGCACAGTGGCTTGATCGGCAAATGCTCAACGGCACCGACATGTTGGTTTCGCAGTATAAGGCTCGCGGACACGAGACGTTTTACAGCGAGATTCATCGCTTGTTTGAATGGATGGAACTGCATCGCCGTCCCCCCGAGCCGAAGGAATTTGACTTCAACAGCATCCGCACGACCGACGTTCGCCTGCACTGGGTCCGCTGGGCCGACACCACGCCAAAGAGAAAAAATCCCACGAAGCCAACTCCGGTCATACTGACCGCTCGCATTCTGCCGGGCGAGACCGACAAGAAGAGCATCGTCCTGGGTGGGCAAGGCCGCGTGACGGTGTGGCTCAATGCGGAACTCATCGACCTCGACAAACGGCTAAGCATTACGCGGGACGGCCAGCGCAAATTCAACGACTTCCTCAAGCCGGAGATCGATGTCGTCCTCGAAGATTTCCGTCAGCGTGGCGACCGCCAACGCTTGCACTCCGTCCGCATTCAGATCGACTGACACGCGCGGCAGACGAATTTGTGGTTCGGTTGATTGATCGCAGATCGTATTTGGGTTCTGATCGGGCGATGCTCAGGAATTCGATTCACACTCCGCATTGATTGCGGTCGTCTCGAAAGGATCATCCGAAATGTCAGCCAAAGAGTTTTCCGGAAGGACCGTGTTGGTGACTGGCGGCTCGCGCGGCATCGGTCGCGCGGCAGCGCTGCGATTGGGAGGCGAGGGTGCTCGCGTCGGCGTCAATTTCGTGAGTCGCCGCGACAAGGCTGACGAAGTCGTCCGTGAGATCACCGCCGCTGGCGGCTCAGCCGTCGCGGTGCAAGGGGACGTGACCTCGTCCGAGGATGTGCATCGCATGGTTGACGAAACGCGAGCGGCCTTCGGGCCGATCGACATGCTCGTCCATTCCGCCGGGCTGAGCATTGTCGAACCGGCGGCCAATGTCACTTGGGAGACGTGGCGACAAATCATGAGCGTGAATCTCGACGGCACATTTCACGTCATCTACGCCCTGAAGGACGAGATGATCGCTCGCAAATTCGGCCGCATGGTGTTGCTGTCGTCGATCGCGGCTCTGCGTGAGCGGAAGAACCAAGTCCATTATTCAGCGGCCAAAGCGGGGGTCATCGCGATGTCCCGCTGCCTGGCCGAAGCTTGGGCCGAGCACAACATTCGCATCAACACGATCAGTCCGGGATTGATTGAAACCGACATGGGCAAACTGATCTCTGGCGATGCGAAGCAATACGTGATCGCTAACACGCCAATGGGCCGCTTGGGAACTCCCGAAGAAATTGCCGCGGCCATCCGCTTCCTGCTCAGCGACGAGTCGAGCTTCATCACCGGCCAATCGCTCGTTGTCAGCGGCGGTCGAGTGATGTTGCCGGGATAGTTTCACAGCAACAAACATTGAGAGGCTGACAAAGAACGGCGATTCATGAGCCGGCACGCGCTAGCGTCCGGTT
>JAYVQJ010000459.1:0-2050 GCA_043777235.1 Planctomycetia bacterium | reverse complement strand
AAACAGGTCGAGTGAATTTCAACGGAAACGGAAAATGCTTCTGCCTGAGGCAACGTTGAAACAGGCAGTCATCGGAACCGAGGCGATTCGGAATAGGTTTGATGCGAAAGGCATCGAGCAGGCGTTGAAGTCACGCGGTGTTCCCGTCGTGGTACGCACTCGAAATTGAAAGACATTACATTCCCCGGCCGAAAGGACCGGAGAGATGACTTTGATCGATGTGCGAAAAATCACGAAACGATTTGCGGGGACGGTCGCGTTGCAAGACGTCTCGATGCAGATCGAGGCCGGCGAGCTGCATGCGATCGTTGGCGAGAACGGGGCGGGGAAAAGCACGCTGATGAAAATCCTCAGCGGAGTCATCACCGAGTACGACGGCGAGCTATGGCTGCGCGGCGAACCCGTTCGATTCACGAGCACTCGCGACGCCGAGGCGGCTGGCGTCAGCATCATTCATCAGGAGTTGAATCTCGTCGAACAACTTTCGGTCGCCGCGAACATCTTTCTTGGTCGCGAGCGGCGTGGGGCGTTTGGGCTGCTCGACGAATCTTCGGCGCGGCAAGAGGCGGCGGAGTTATTTCGGCAACTCGGCTGCCGGCTCAATCCCGATCAGCGAGTCGGTGAACTGCGAGTCGGCGATCAGCAGTTGGTCGAGATTGCGAAGGCTCTGTCGAAGCGAGCCGGCATTCTGATCATGGACGAGCCGACCAGCGCGCTCACCGAATCGGAAACCGAGCGGTTGTTCGAGATCATCGGCCGGCTGCGAGCCGACGGCGTCACGATCCTCTACATCTCGCACAAGATGGACGAGATCTTTCGGCTGGCCGATCGCATCACCGTGCTGCGCGATGGCCGGCATGTGCGAACGCTGCGACGCGATGAAGCGACTCCGCGCGAGGTCACACACTTGCTTGTCGGCCGCGAGATTGAAGAAGCCTCGTTCGATCAGCCGCGACAACCTGGGAAGGTCGTGCTCAAGATCGAGAACCTTTCGCTGCCGTGGCCGGGACACGCGAGACCTTGGCGGCTGAAGGATATTTCGTTGACGCTGCGGCGCGGCGAAGTGCTCGGCATCGCGGGGCTAATGGGAGCAGGTCGCACGGAGTTGCTCGAATGCTTGTTCGGGGCAAGCGAAATCCCTCCGCAAGGTCGCATCGTGCTCAACGATCAGCCGGTGAGTTTCTCGCATCCGGAGGAAGCGGTCGCGGCCGGCATGTCGCTGGTCACTGAGGACCGCAAACGGCTCGGTCTGTTTTCGCATCTGACAGTGCGAGACAACATCACTGTTTGCACGCTCGATGAAGCCTGTTCGCTGGGATTGATCTCCGGTTCTCGCGAACGATCCTCGGCTGATCAGTCGATTGTGCGGCTTGGTGTGAAGACCGCGAGTGGTGAGGCGGCGATCACGAGTCTCAGCGGCGGTAACCAGCAGAAGTGCATCATCGCTCGCTGGCTGCGCACGCAACCGAAAGTTCTGTTGCTCGACGATCCGACACGCGGCGTCGACGTCGGCGCGAAGGCCGAGCTTTACAAGCTGATCGACTCACTCTGCCGCGATGGTCTCGCCTTGATCGTCACGAGCAGCGAGTTGCCGGAACTCATCACGCTCTGCGACCGCATTCTTGTCCTCTGCGAAGGTCGACTGACCGGCGAGTTCCGTCGCGGCGAATTCACCGAGCAACGAATCATGGAAGCCGCAACGGCTAGGGCTGGCTAGATTCCTTGAGCCACAGTAGTTCGACTGTCTGACTGACCGTAGGGTGGGACAAGCGGCGTTTCGCCGCGCCGGCCCACCAGATTTTTTCAGCGGGTTTTCTGGTGGGCCGGCGCTCGAAGCGAGCTTGTCCCACCCGACATCGTCGCAAGTCAGACAGTCGAAGTAGTCGAACTCAGTGTGTCAAGTTTTCTGAGCCGGCACGTGCTAGCGTCCGGTTCGGAACGTCGAAGGATACTCGAACCGGACGCTAGCGCGCAATGGCACTTACTTTACCCCAGTAACCCGCAGCGTCAGCGAGGGAAACAAAGGGAAACGCCTCTTGTCATCGCCCTC
>JAYVQJ010000458.1:0-2052 GCA_043777235.1 Planctomycetia bacterium | reverse complement strand
CATTCCCTCGCTCACGCTGCGGGTTACATAGCGGCGTACCCTTCACAGTTGGAAACATTAGTCAGCCGTGCGGAGGCCACTCGTGCTGCTTGACAACCATCGTGAGCGTTGGCACTGTGCTGTCCCGTCAGAGCAGGGATTCTCAGATTCAGCGAGAACCTGCGGGCCATTCGGCCAACTGTGATGCGCTCAGATTTACCTCTCTCCTTCTTTCCTGCGGAGGTCCACCATGCAAATGAGCGAATTCGACGATGCGTACGATGATCAACAACGCATTCGAGGAGCGATTCTTGAAACTCCCATCAGCGAACTGCCGCTGCGAGATCCGATTGTCGTCAGCGTCACCTCATCGGTGGCCGACGCCGTGAAGTCCATGAACGAACATCACACCGGTTGTGTGCTGGTCGGAAAGGCCGGCAAGCTAATCGGCATCTTCACCGAGCGAGACGTCTTGACGAAGGACTTCTTCCGCGCGGACAGCCACACGGTTTCGGTGGAGTCCGTGATGACTCCCAATCCCGAAACACTCGAACCCGACAACAGCATCGCCTTCGCGCTCAATAAGATGAGCGTCGGCGGCTATCGCCACATTCCGATCGTCGAGGACGGCAAGCCGGTGGGAGTTCTCTCGGTGCGAGACATCGTGGACTTCCTTGTCGATCTCTTCCCCGAAGATGTCCTCAACCTGCCGCCGAATCCTAAGAACGCGATCACCAATTCGATCGACGGCGGATAGTCGAACTTGCAAACTCGTAGGGCAGGCTTTCAGCCTGCCTTTTTTTGTTGAGTCACGATTGATCAAGAAGGAGCTTCCACCAATGCGACGACCGACTCGAGGTTTGATGGGGTTATGCACGCTGTTCGTTACGCTCGCCGTCGGCCGCCTCCCGGCCGACGAAGGGATGTGGGTCTACAATCAACTTCCGACGAAGATTCTCAAAGAGCGGTATGGCTTCGAGCCTCCAGCCGGTTGGGCAGATCACCTGATGCGCTCGTCGGTGCGGTTTAATTCCGGCGGTTCGGGATCGCTCGTTTCGAGCACGGGTCTCGTCCTGACCAATCATCATGTCGCGGCCGACACGCTCGCGAAGATTTCGACCGCCGAGCACAACTACTACCGCGACGGCTTTCTCGCCAAGACACCCGCCGACGAAGTTCCCGCGCCGGATTTGGAACTCAATCAACTGGTCGAGATCGTCGATGTCACCGACCGAGTCAATCAAGCGGTCGCGGCGGAAGCAGCAGACAAAGCTCAGCCGGCTCGGCAGGCGGTGATCGCTCGCATCGAGAAGGAATCGACCGAACAGACGAAACTCCGCAGCGATGTCGTCACGCTCTATCAAGGCGGAGCGTATCACCTCTATCGCTACAAGAAATTCACCGACGTGCGGCTCGTGTTCGCGCCGGAGTTCTCGATCGCGTTCTTTGGCGGAGACGCCGACAACTTCGAGTATCCTCGGCACGATCTCGACATGGCGATCTTCCGCGTTTACGAGAACGGCCAGCCGGCGAAGATTGAGCATTTCTTGAAGTGGTCCGCGAAAGGAGCGGCCGACGGCGAATTGATTTTCGTCTCCGGCCATCCGGCTCGCACAAGCCGACTGCTGACGGTCAATGCGTTGAAGTTTCAACGAGACGTTCGCTTTCCTGCGTTGCTGAACTTGCTGCGTCGCCGCGAAATCCTGCTGCAACAATTCGCCGCCGACGGCGACGAGTTCGCTCGGCGAGCGAAGAAGGATTTATTCGGCGTGCAGAACAGCCGCAAGCGATCGGTCGGTCAGATGCAGTCGCTGCACGACCCGCGATTGTTCGATGCGAAGCGAGCGGCGGAGGTCGAGTTACGTTTTGGCGGTGATCTCAAATCTCAATTTTCCAATCTCGATCCTGATCCGTGGGATCGCATCTCCGCCACGAGCGAGCAGCACGCGCATCTCTTCAAGCGGCACCTGCTGCTCGAAACCGGAGCCGGCTTTTATTCGGATTTGTTTGCGATCGCGCGGTCGCTCGTGCGGATGGCGGCTGAGGATGAGAAGCCGAATGAAAAGAGGCTCG
>JAYVQJ010000457.1:0-7879 GCA_043777235.1 Planctomycetia bacterium | reverse complement strand
GCTCGCGTCAGGATCGCTGGCCCACGAATTACTTTCGCGCGGCTTGCCGAGTTCGCATGGTTGGACCTTTCGGGGTCGCTTGCGGCTCGTCGATGCGGACTTCTTGTGTGGTTCCGTCAGCCGATTCGACAACGAGATGCTTCGGCGCATCGACGACTACGTTCGGTTCATCGGGAACTCGCCGAGCAAGCGCTGACACCATTCGTCCGGGACCGTACCGCCACGCGGCCAGCCAGCCGGAGACTCCCATGCTCGGCGGGTCTGCGGAGACATGTACCACATGACGCAGGTGCAGCCAGACCGACATCAGGCTGCTCCATTGAATCACCGCCAGCATCCAGCGACTGAGGAAATCAAGCGAGGTGGTCCCTCCCATCCGCACGGTCCACAGCTCGACGCTCATCAAAGTCAATGCGGCAGCGGCGGCTACGGAGTGCAGGATGCGACTGCTCAGATCATTTCGGAACTCGGCTCCTAAAGTGGCCCACCAAGTCAGGCTCGCGACCAACAACGGCAACAACCACAGCGCGGTCATGCCCATTGAATTCGAAGTGACTCCCGTGAAAGACCACGCCACGATCTGAGCGATCGAACGCTGCGCGTCGGTCAAACAGAGCAGGGCGGCTCCGACGAATCCGGCCGCAGACCAACCCCACACATGGAATCGTCCGCTGTAATCGACTCGGCTGCGCGAGCGAACCCACCACACGACGCAGCTCATCTGCGCGGCGAGCCACCAGGCCATCGCACCGCCGCCGCGCAACAGGCGGTCGGCCAGCGGTGCGACGATGTCTCCGAGCACCGAACCTGACGTCGATGCCGCTTCGGCAATCCACCACGCGGCCAGCAATCCCGTGAACGCGACCGCGACGGCAGCTCCCACAGCCCAGCACTTCCAAAGTTTTTGTGGAATGGCCTGCGGCAGAAACAGCCACAAGTCGGGTGGCACCGTTTCCTGACTGGCTGAACCGTCAGAGTTTTTGGAAGGACGAGCGATCGACGAACTATCGAGTTCCGTTTCCAGAACTAAACGCCGTCGGCGTCTGTCGTCCAACATTTTCGAGCCGCCTAGGCCCATGATGCACCTGTGAGTCGCCGCGCACAGCGACGTCGCGAATCGAGCGCTCCCGGTCAGCGATCGCCGACAAAGATTCCGGGTGAGCACGTCCCACTAACATCGGACAATCACGGCCTCGCTTCCGAGACGATTCTGCTCTGTTCCGTGTGGACTCGTCGAACCGCAGACAGAACCGCGCTCTCGGCAAAATCTGCCGGTCGCGCGGACGCGAAATCGTCTTTCCTCACGGACGAGCTCACTGCTATCGTCCCTGCCCCTCGTTCAACCGTCGAAAGGAATCGCAGGAAATACGATGGCAGACTCCAAGCTTTTGACCCCCGCCACTGATCAAGCTGTCGATGCAATTTCGACAGGCGTCACTGACACGACGCCCGCCAAGGAGACGTTTTGGGATTTGAGCAAGTGGCTCGACAGCGACAAGCTTGACGACCACGCAATCAAAGTCGTTGGTGCGTTGTGCGTGCTCATTGCCGGTTGGATGTTGGCCGGTTGGGTGAGCCGAATCACTTATCGAAGCCTCAAGCTCGCCAAGATCGACGAGACTCTCTCACGCTTTCTGACCAAGTTCGCGTGGTGGAGCGTATTGGTTCTGGCAGTCGTCGTTTGCCTGGGAATCTTCAAAGTTGAAACGACCAGCTTTGCGGCCGCGATCGGAGCGGTCGGCTTCGCGATTGGTTTGGCGTTTCAAGGAGCACTCGGCAACTTCGCGGCGGGAATCATGCTGTTGGTTTTTCGGCCTTACAAAGTAGGCGACGTGATAGTCGTCGGCGGGCAAACGGGAACGGTCGACGAGATCGACTTGTTCTCAACGACGCTCAACACGCCGGACAATCGCCGAATCATGATTCCTAACGGCTCGATTTTTGGCAACACGATCGAGAACACGTCATTTCATCAGACTCGACGCATCGACGTGACTGTTGGAGTGGGCTACGCGGCCGACATCGACGCGAGCTACGAAGTCTTGATGAATGCCATCTGTACTGTTCCCGGCGTTCTCAGCACTCCATCTCCGGAAGTCGTGCTGTTGGAGTTGGCCAATTCGTCGGTGAATTGGTCGGTGCGAGCGTGGACGAAATCGACGGACTTTGGCTTGGTCAAACAGCGAACACTCCGCGCGGTGAAGCTCGCGCTCGATCAAGCGGGGATCGAGATTCCGTTTCCTCAGATGGACGTCAATCTGCGCGGGCCGGGGGTCGTCAGCATCTCGCAGCCGAACAATTCCACGACTCACAAGGCGGCGTGAACTTCGCTCGTCACCATTCGAACTCGATTCAACTCCCGTTGCCTCGATTGCCGATTCTTCGGTACCGTCCCATCCCTTCCTGAGGATCGTCCTGATCCTCAACCGTTCCACTTCCATCCGGCTGTTGTCCTTCGCTGATGCGAATCGCGACGCCTCAATCCCCTCGCATCACCTTCCCTTCGGAGACTGCGCATGTTCTTGCTCAGGCCGTTTCGGTTGTTCTTCAAGGCATTGGTCGTCGATGCCACGCCGAGCCAAATGGCGTTCGGTCTGGCGTTCGGCGTGCTCGTTGGTCTCGTACCGAAAGGCAATCTGCTCGCCATCGGTCTGATGATGCTGCTCTGTTCGCTGCGAGTGAACTTGGGGGTCGGCTTGGCCACGGTCTTCGTGACGACGTGGGCCGGGATGTTGCTCGATCCGATGACGCATCGCATCGGCGAGTTCTTGCTGAAGAACGAGACTCTCAAGCCGCTCTGGGAAACGATGTACGACACGGCACTGCTGCCGTGGACCGACTTCAACAACACGGTTGTGCTCGGCAGTTTTGTCGTGGGAGTTGGCGCGTTCGTGCCGCTGTATTTCCTCAGCCGGCCAATCTTCGGACTGCTGACGCCACGGTTGGTGACTTGGGCTCAACGATTCCGATTGGTCTCGCTGCTGTGGGGCGGCGAGTTGACGGGCAAGCTGACGTAGTGTCGCTCTCTGAGTAGCCACGCTCGCCAAGAGCGTGGGGGAATTCGTTGAAGGCCCACACTCTTGGCGAGCGTGGCTACAAAACAAGTTCAAGGATGAACTCATGCGTTGGACTTACTTGCTGCCGCGAGCGATTCTGATCGGACTCGTGTGGGCATTCTTCCATTACGGCTTCGATCCGGTGATGCGTCGCGGGATGGTCTACTCCGGCCAGCGCGCCGCTCATGCGAAGGTTGAGATCGCTGCGCTCGACACGACGTTCTTTGCTCCGACGATCAAAGCGGCGAGCGTACAAGTCGCCGATCGAAAACATCCGGGGACCAATCTCGTCGAGTTCACTGATCTGCACGCGAAGGTCGAAGGGCTGCCGTTGCTGAAGAGGAATTACATCGTCGAAGAGGCGAGCGTCAGTGGCTTGCAGTGGGGCACCAAGCGAGCCGACTCCGGACTGCTGCCGGACGAAGAACCGGATTCGTCTGAGGACTCGAGCGGCAAGACGCTGGAAAACATCAAGCACGAACTGCTCTCTCGCGGCAAAGATTGGCTGGCGGGACTCGCCGATCGGGCGAAGCTCGACTTCGATCCAAATCAATTTGAAAGCGTGCGTTTGGGTCATGATCTCGAAGAACGTTGGCCGCACGAATTCGGCCAGTACGAAGATGAACTCAAAGTCCTCAAGCAACGCATCGACGAGCTGCGGAAGTCGGTGAAAGTCAAAGGGGGCAACGAACTCGAAAAGATCGAACGCTACGAACAGGCGGCCGAGCAGGCCCAGCAACTCTTGAAGGAGCTCGAACAGGTCAAGCAGCAACTTGCCAAGACGATGCACCAGGCTCAAGAGGATTTGGACGCTCTCAACGAAGCCAAGTCGCACGACATCGCCAAGATCAAAGAGAAGGCGGACCTGCTGCATCTCGATCCGAACGAAGTCACGGAACTGCTGCTCGGTCCTGAGTTGACCAATCGTCTGGAAACCGCGATCGGCTGGGCGAAGTTCATTCGCGAGCGAATTCAACTCGCGACCGACGCGCCGAAGCCGGAACGATTCCGTGGCGAGACGATCCTGTTCGCTCGCAAACAAGAGCTGCCGCTGTTGCTGATTCGCTTGCTCAATGTGGACGGCGAAGGAGACTTCAGCGGCGAGCGACTCGCATTCAAAGGTTCGATCTCCGGCATCACCAGCAACCCGAAGATTCACGGCAAGCCCATCATCGTCCGCATCGACGGCGTAGGTCAGCCTTCCTTGGCTGACCCGAACGCTCCACCGACTTCGACTTCAAATTCAGTCCAACTCGCATCGGGTCAGGCTGGGAAGCCTGACCTACAAAGCGCCGGACTCAACGTGCAGCTCAAAGCCGTGCTCGACTACACGAAGGAGAAGCCGGAGCACCAACTGATCCTGTCGTACAAAGAGCCGCGTCCCGATGAACGCGACATCGGCAAGCCGGAGTCCATCCAACTGGCAATGGCCAGCCGCGCGTCGAATTGTCTCGCGAACCTCAAGCTGATCGGCGACGACCTGTCGGGGCAGATCAACTACCAGCAAACGCTCGAAGGGATCACCGCGAAGCTTGGCACGAAGCGATTCAAAGGAGACGAGCGCGTTCTCTCGGTGATACAGCAAGTCGTCTCCGGCATTCACAAGATCGACGCTCAGATGGATTTGTCGGGGACCGCGCTCAAACCGAAGTTCACGCTGGAATCCAACCTCGGCCACGATCTTTCAAGTGGCATCAACACCGCATTCAAGCGAGAACTCGAAAACGGTCGCCGCGATCTTCTTGCTCGCTTCGAGCAAGAAGCCGCCAAGCGTTCCGAAAAGCTAACGCAGTTGTACGACGAGCAAATCCAAAAACTGACCGGACAACTCAACCTCAACAAGGGAGAGGTCCAACAGATCGCTCAGTCGTTCGGAATCAAGCTCCCAGGCAAGCTCGATATCAAAGGACTCGGCGGCCTGCCGATCGACCCGAACAAGCCGCTCGATTTGAAAGGACTTGGCAACGCACTTCCGAAGCCGGATGTGAAGCTGCCGAAGTTCGGCCTGCAACCCGACGACGAGCCAGCACCAGCCATTCGCCAAGCCAGCGATGTCGAGCACACGCTCGAAGACCTCGGCGGTCTCTTCGGCAAAAAGAAAAAGCCCGCACCGAAACCCCCAGCCAAAACCGTTCAGCCTGCCTCTGGTCAGCAGCCCAATAACAAATGACCAACGACCAATCACCAACGATCAATTCCCCAAGTCTCGTCACAAGGACGTGATCATGCCTCATCAATTCGACCGTCGCGAATTCCTCAACTGGATGATCCCTGCCGGCTTCGGCCTTTGTTCCTGCTTCGGCTGCCGCACGACGCCGATCACGCATCGCAGCCAACTATTGCTCGTCCCTGAATCGGAAGAAATTCAGATGGGAGTCGCCTCGTACAACGAGGTCAAAACCAAGAACAAAATCTCGACGAACGCCAAGTACAACGAAGTCGTCGGACGAGTCGGACAGCGACTCGCCGAAGCCGCGCGGCGGCAAAACCTCGGCACGAATTTTGATTGGGAATTCACCGTCATCGCCGACCAAACTCAGAATGCCTTCTGCCTACCCGGTGGCAAGGTCGCGTTTTACGAAGGCATCCTGCCGGTCTGTCAGAACGAAGCCGGAGTCGCGGTCGTGATGTCTCACGAAATCTCGCACGCCCTCGCCCGTCACGGCGGCGAGCGGATGACTCAACAGATGGAGGTCCAAGGAGCCGGCAAAATTCTGCAAGCGGTCGTGAAGCGGCAAGCTCCCGACAAAGAGCAGATCTTCATGACCGCCTACGACACCGGCTCGAAGTACGGCTTCGTCCTCCCCTACAGCCGCAAGCACGAGTCCGAAGCCGACGAGATGGGCATCCACATCATGTCCCAAGCCGGATACGACCCGAACGAAGCTCCGAAATTCTGGGAACGCTTCGCCGCCAGTCACACCGGACAGAAACCGGCCGAGTTCTCGTCAACGCATCCCTCCGACGAACATCGAGCCGCCGCATTGCGAACGTTGCTGCCACAAGCCGTCCAGGAATACCAAGCTGCCCCGAACAAGTACGGAGTCGGCGTGACAATCGCTTGAGAACGCAACGGAAAAGCCTGTTGAGAAGCCGTAGAGCAAGCAGCTTGCTTGCTGCTCGAATTTCACGCGAAAGCCACAAGCTGGCAGCTTGTGGCTACGTTTTGCATGGCGAGCTTGGTTCGTCTCGACTGCGGCTGTGCGTGCGACGCAACTCCGGCGATGACTACCTCGAAATCCGAGCGATCGTCCTCCGTCCCTTCGGGCAACTCGACGCGATTCGTGCGGCCTCCGCGAAGGGCGTGTTCGACATTTGCCCGTCTTCGATCCGATGAGGACGACAAATGTCGCGTGTGGATATTGGTGATAGGCCGCGCGCGGCCTATCACCGGCACGACGTGCGAACAACAGGCGTCGCCTGCTTGGCAAACCATTTCCACGACGGTAGTTTGACTCACCATTCACTCAACCGAGTCACATGCGGCCCTGTGAAAGGCCGCGCGCGGCTCACTTAACTGTTAGCCGCCTGAGGTTCTCGTAAGTGACGACAGCGTTGAACGACCTAGATTCCTACTCCGAGTTCGCCGTCGGCATTATCACTCGGCGGTTCCCTGAGTGGGTACAGTACGCGAAGGCGTCCCTCGATGGCACTGTGGAGTTCCAGATACCGTGCCCATCGCCAGCCGTGGAAACAGGGCTCTGGATTTCGACGGCCAACAATGAGCTGACTGTGGGCTTTGACACGGATCATTGCCATTTCACTGATTACGACAAACCGTGCAATCTCGGTGTCGTCCATCAGGGGCTCAATTTTGCGGCTACCATTCTGAAGGATCGGTGCGGAATCCTAAGCTGGTATCAAGGGGATCGCCTCGTTCACACGACGCAGATAAAATTGCCGCACAAGGGACCATTGCCTTGCCTGCTTTCAAAATGCACCCGGGGCACCCTGCGATCTTGGTCGGGCAAGTTTGACCGGGACGAGAGCGGCGGCTAACAAACGGATGAAGCTGACCGGGGCCTCCATCTTGGTTTCGCGCGGCATGAAGGACTTGCGGGCGGCCCCGGCAGCTTATCCTTATCGTTCGGCTGAAAATGGTCGTGACACTCTGTTAGCATCGTCCCCGTTGGTGAAACAGACGAGGACGTGGCATGGTTGGACTTGCGGCGGCTCTGGTCGCTTCGGGGTGGTTGGGCTCGCAGGACGAGGCTTCGGAATCGCTCAAGGCTCTACCAATCGGCGCGGATGTGTTGCCGGTTTTGGTGGAAGCAGCTCGACGGAGGATGGGCACTCTTGCCCGTCCGAAAACAATGACGGGCAAGAGTGCCCATCCTCCACTCGCTGACGTCTTGTCGTGGGCGATGCAGCGCGGTGCCAAGCTGACGATCGGCTGGCCAGGGTGCGAGGCTCGACCACTCGAAGATTGGATCGGTCCGCGATTGTTGTGGTGGCCGCGAGGTGTTCCGGACGGCCGCAAAGTCGCGTGGGTCAGCTCACGCTTGGGCCGAGCGATCGACGAACGGCCGGATTTGTTCGCGGTACTTCGTTCGGCGGTCGCCAAACTGGATTCGACACACGATGTCCTGCTGACCGCGCCGAGTACCACGGTCGATCGGTTTCTGGAACGAGCGGCGATTCTGTTTGGATTGCGTCGGCTGCGAATCCATCTCGACGAACGTCGCACGCTGATCGATTGGCTCGTCCGCTTGCGACGACAGCTTTCGCGCAATGACCTCGCGCGTGATTCTGAAACGCGGATCGAGACAGATTGTTCTGAGGTGTTCGTGTCACCCGCTGGAGGATGGGCATTCCTGCCCGTC
>JAYVQJ010000456.1:0-7881 GCA_043777235.1 Planctomycetia bacterium | reverse complement strand
CCGGACCCATTGTCGGGCCGATTCTCGCGGGAGTGGCTTTCGGCTGGGTGCCCGCGCTGATTTGGATTCTGGTCGGCTGTGTCTTCATCGGTGGCGTGCATGACCTGACGTCGCTGACGGCGTCGATCCGTCACAAGGCTCGCTCGATTGCCGAGGTCGTGCGCGACCACATGACTCAGCGGTCGTATGTGTTGTTTCTGAGCTTCGTGTGGATCGCGCTGGTCTACATCATCGTGGCCTTCACGGACCTGACCGCGACCGCGTTCATCGGGCAGCAAGAGTTGGAAAACGGCGAGATCGTCTCCGGCGGCGGCATCGCAACCTCCTCGTTGATGTACCTCGTGCTGCCGATCGTGATGGGGTTGCTGCTGCGGTACACGAAGCTGTCGCTCAACTGGGCGACAGTGATTTTTCTGCCGCTCGTCGGGCTTTCCATTTGGGCCGGTCAGTACATCCCGTTTCAAATGGAGTCGCTCATCAGTCCGACATTCTCTACGACTGATGCTCATGGCGCGACTCTCTACTTCGAAAAAACGGCCGATCAAATTCGCGATGAGGCTCGCCAGATCTGGGATGTGCTGCTGCTGATTTACTGCTTGATCGCGGCGGTTGTTCCCGTCTGGTTGCTGCTGCAACCGCGAGGGCATCTCGGCGGTTATTTCCTGTACGTCGCGCTGGCCGGTGGAGCGTTGGGGCTGATGGTCGGTGGCGAACCAATTCAGTATCCGGCGTTCAATGGCTTCGTGAGTGCGTCGGGACAGAGCTTATTTCCGATGCTGTTCATCACGATCGCCTGCGGAGCGTGCAGCGGATTTCATTCGCTGATCTGTTCGGGAACGACGTCCAAGCAGCTCGCGAAAGAGACAGACGCGAAGTCCATCGGCTACGGAGCCATGTTGCTCGAAGGCATGGTCGCGATCGTGTCGTTGTGCTGCGTGATGATTCTGTCGAAAGACTCGCCCGCCGTGAAGAATCCGCAACCGAATCTGATCTATGCACTCGGCATCGGCAGCTTCCTGGAAGTGCTGCACCTCCCGAAGCATTTGGGAGTGTCGTTCGCGTTGATGGCCTTCACGACGTTCATCTACGACACGCTCGATGTCTGCACGCGGCTTGGTCGTTACATCATCCAGGAACTGACCGGCTGGCATAACCGTTTCGGCCGCTGGTTGGGGACCGCGTTGACCGCCGGAGCACCGCTGTTTTTCCTGCTGCAACCGGGCGTCGATGCCGAAGGCAAAGCGCTGCCGCCGATTTGGAAAGTCTTCTGGAATCTGTTCGGCGCGAGCAACCAATTGCTCGCCGCGCTGACGCTGCTGGGCGTGACGGTCTGGTTGTGGCGGACTCGCCGAGAGAAATGGGTTTGGTTCGTCACCGGCATTCCAACCGTGCTGATGTATGTGATGAGCACCTGGGCTTTGATCTCGATGACCTGGCCGAAGTTCTTCGACAAAGCCGGCTCGTTCACCGCGCCGCGCGAGGTTGTGCCGTGGATTGGCGTCGTGTTGTTGGCGCTCGCGGCACTGATGTTGGTTGAGGCAATTGCCGTGCTGACGGCGGGTCGCTCATCGACTCCGCCACAATCCGGCGAGATACCAGTGGCGGTCCCAACGTAGCCGTCATCGCTCCGCGTGACGAGCCTTATTGGCAACCGGCATCGAATGCTTCAAGAAACGATCGAACTCGACCGCGCAAGGCTCGTCACGCGGAGCGATGACGGCTACGTTCGTTCGACAATTCCACTACGGCCAGATCGCAGCGCCGCTTGTGTGAAGTCGAAGACCGGCAGAGCGCACTCCGGTGGCGCGACCGGCGGCGTTCCCGATAGCAGTTGGTCGAGGAAGCCACTGATGGGATTGCCCAGCAGGTCGAGTTTGGGATTCGCGATCGGGCTGACTCCCATTGCCGGTTGCCAGCGCGGGTCGGCGACCTTCAGCGGTTCCAGCGTGTTGTTGCGTCCGAGCCAGATTTGCCAATCGCGCACCAGCAGATCGGCGTGCTCGCAGTGAAAATGAAAGTCCTCGCGAAACGTCTGCGAGTTCCCAGTGAAGTGCATCGTCAGCAGCACGTCTCGCTCAAGTCGCGCGGAGAGCGACGAAACGATTTCGACTCGGCTGCCGCAGGTCTGATTCCTTGCGAACACATCGAGCGGTTTCAGGCCGGTCAAAAAAAACGCGAGGTCGATCTTGTGGCTGCCGGCATCGCCGAGGAATCCGCCGAGATTGATCGCCGGATCGTCGCGCCAAGTTCCGCCGATCGTTTGTTGCCAGCGTTCCGAGTTGATCGACGTCACCGCTCGAATCGCACCCCAGCGGCCGGATTGCAGTTCGTCGCGGAGCACTCGATAGACCGGCCAGTAACGACGTTGATACGCGACCGACAGCGCCGGGCCGTTGCGAGCTTCGTCAATCAGCGACAACAGTTGCTCGCGGCGATCGACGAGCGGCTTTTCACAGAGCACATGCCAGCCGCGTGCTCGACAGGCTCGGATGTGCTCGAAGTGCAGCGACGTCGGCGTGCCGATGATCGCGGCGGCGGCTTCGGTTTTGTTCAGCAACTCATCGAAATTCGTGAAGCTGCGAGCGTCGGGCGCGAGTTCACGTCGCAACGATTCGACGGCGTCGGGCTGCGTGTCGAACAGCGCGACGGCCTGGCCTCGACCATCGGCCTTCAGCCGTTCGATGTGCAATCGCCCCATCCGGCCACAACCGAGGATCGCGAAACGAAGAGGAGTCGATGAATCAGTCATGGCGGCGGATCATCGCTTCTTTTCGATCGCCTTGCGAACTTCCTCGACGGTCAGTTTTTCGTCGCCATCCAGATCGAGCTGCTTGAAGATTGGCATCAGCTTGGCCGGGACTTCGTTGGCAGTGAGGACTCCGTCTTTGTTCGTGTCGAGCTGTTGAAGTTGCTCGATGACTCGTTTGAGGATTGCCGGGGGCAAGGCGGAACCGGCCGCCTTTGGTCGAGCTTCCGCCACCGGTTTGCGAGCCGCTTCGAAGGCGTCTCGTGCAACGGCGACGTCGAAGTAACCGATCAGCATCTCGTCCCAAGTTTGCTCACCCCAGCGAACGGTGGCATTCGGGTTCGGGTTGTTACGGTTGTTCTCCGAATTGTCATAGTGCCCGACGATGTGCATGAAGCCGCCGGCGGGAACTCGCAGCGGTTCGGCGAGCTGATACGACGTCTGCCAATTGAAGTCGTAACGCGGCACGTCGAGCACTGTCTCGCTACGTCCGTCGGCGGTGCGCAATTCGTAGCGGAACGACTTGCCGCGGACGTGCATGTGCGGCATCAGGTTCAAGACCTGCACCTCGACCGGAGACTTCGGCGAGTTCGCTTCGTGCTGCGAATTGTCGGCACCCGGCGGGATAATCAAGCCTGCGGACTTGCGAGCCTCGCTGGTCATTACGGCATGAGTGATGGTCTTCTCGTCAGCGAACAGCAGGCCGATACGGCTGGTGTCCTTGGTCGCTTTTCCGTTGGGAGTGTAGTGAACTTGGAAGATCAATTTCGCTCCGGCGGGCAACAACTTGGCCATGCCGGTTGGGTACTGTTGCGGCAGAAATCCGGGAACGTAGGCCGCGAGGAACGCACCCTCACCGTCGAACTTGCGCAGTTCCGAATCGGTCTTCGCAAAGACCAGGACGTGATGCACGACCGAACGATCGCCCGGTTGAATCTCTGCGGCTGTGACCCACTTGTCCTCGGTGAGTTTCGGGTCAACGCTGAAGTATTGATACCGCACCGTGCCCGTCGCGGGAACGTCCTGCGGATGATCACGCATCTCGACGATGAGGTCCGGTTCGCGAGGCAATTGCCAACCATCAGTGAATGATTTTTGTGGCGGCAAATCACTGCGGTCTCCTTCGGGAGCACCCGCTTTGACCCAGTCGAGGATCACTTTCTTCTCAGCGTCCGGAAGGCTGCGAGCGTTCGCGAACTTGCCGTGATCGGGACTCGCGTGCCACGGAGGCATTCGATTGTCGCTGACGACCTCGGCAATCGTCTCGGCCCAGCCGGCGACTTCGTCGTAGCTGGTCATCGCGAACGGAGCGACCTGGCCCGGCCGATGACAGTTCATGCAACGGTTCTGCAAAATCGGAGCGACATGCTTCGAGTACGTCACTTCGGCTCCTCGTTTCGGTTCGCGCACCTTGCCGATGAAGCAACCTTCGACCTCGGTTGTTGCGACGCTGACCGACTTGCCGGCGAGCAATTCTTCGATCGCGAGTTTGAGGTCTTGCCGCTTGGCAGCGTCGCGTCGAAATCCGATGCCGTCTTGATCGTCGATGCGGCCGACATAGCGGATCGCTCGTTGCTGATCGAGCACGACGACTTCCGGCGTGCGAACCGCTCTGGCCGCATCAGCCAGTTTGTTACCGGCATCTTTGAGCAGCCGAAAGCCGATGTCCTGGTCTTTCGCCTGAGCCGTTAGATCGGCGAGCGAGTCCTGTCGATTCGAGTTGATTCCCAAGATCGCCACGCCGCGCGGTTCCAGTTCTGTCGCCAGCCGATTGAGTTTCGTCACCGCCAATTTCGCGAGCGGACATTCCGTTCCGAGAAACGCCAGCACGATGATCGGCTTGTCCTTGAGATCGGCTAGCGAAACGCTCGCGCCGCGATAATCGGTGAGTGCGGCATCGGCGACGACTCGGCCGAGACGATCTGTCTGAGTCGTTTCCGCCGCGCGAATCATTCCCGCAAAACCCAGAACCACACAGACCACAAAACCACAACGCATCGGAAGCTCCTATTTTGGAATGCGGCGATTCATCGCCGCTTTTGGATCGCGGCGGAGCCGCTTGGTATTTCGATTGAACGCGGCTGCGTCTCAAGTGGAAAGCGGCGATGAATCACCGCACTCCAAAGCCGTGAAACACCGCTCGTACCTGAAATGTGTCGGTATCGTTTCAATGGATCAAGCAACTCTCGGACGTGGAATGTGTCGCGTTCATTCCTTTGACCCGATTCCTTTGACCAAAATCTTCGGACAGAGTGGTCAAAGGAATGGGGTCAAAGGAATGGAAAAACGATCGTGCTGAGAATGTCTCTGGCTGAGGATCGAGTGTGAAAACTCATCGTTTCCGCAATGAATACGGTTTGACCTGATCGTCAGAAGGCTTCGATAATCCGCCGTGTGGCTTTGTAGGTCCGGCTTTCAACCTGACCCGATCAGTCTCGGTAATCCGTACTCCTTCGGGTCGGCCTGGGAAGGCCGACCTACTTTGGGAGAACTCCTCATGCGAAGCGTTGGTTTGATTCTGTTGGTGCTGCTGGTGTCTCTTGGCGGAATGACTCCGTCCGCGCACGCCCACAACTGGCAAGTGGGAGTGAACTACTATGCTCGGCCGCATTGCGTCAGCGACTATTACGGCTGGAACGCTCCGGTGGGCGGGTTCGGCAACGGCTTCTACGTTTCGTCGGGTGGATACTACAGCTCTGGCTTTTCGAGCTTCGGATATTCGCCGTGGGGTTGGGCTCCGACGGTGTACCCGGCTTATCCAAGTCCGTTTTACTCGGGCGTTGTTTATCCCGGAGTCATCTATCCGAACGTTGTCGTGCAACAGACGGCAACGATGCCGATCAATCTGACAATTGTGAATACTCCTCGCGATCCGAACGTTGCTCGGGCGCGAGCGGTGGTTGCGAATCCGGCTCTTCCGAGACCACCCAATATGCTCGACATCGTGCAGCAGCACGCCGAGCGGCGTGAGAACATGCCGTTGCCTCCCGATGACGACACCGTCGTGCGAGCCGTCAGTAGTTCTTCGCGAACCGGCCGAGAACGGAGCAAACAGTTTCAGGCCGAAGGAGACCGCTGGCTGCGCGAAGGGCAGAATGTCAAAGCCTACTTGAAGTATCTGGAAGCTCAGCGCGAGGCCGAGGATCGCGGCGAAGTCTACTTCCGCCAAGCGTTCGTGTTGGTCGCGATGGGACGGTACTCACACGCTGTCTCGAAGTTGAAACGCGGATTGCAAGTTGAACCGAAAGCGGCCTCGACCGGCCAATCGCTCGACCAAGTTTACGGCGTCGAAAACGTCGATCACAAAGTCGATTATCTGCAACGAGTCGCCGATTGGGCGAACGCCGATGTACGCGATCCCGACCGGCTGTTCTTGATGGGAGTGCTGTTGCACTTCGATGACGACGCCCGTTCCGGCGAGTTCATCAACGCCGCTTGGAAGATCGCGGGGAAAGGTCCACACATCCAAGCGTTCTTGCAACCGGCCGGCTCTCTGCCGCAACGAATTCCGGTTGCTCAAGTTCCTGTCATCGCCAAAGGTCGCCCCTTGGACTTGCCTCCGACGCCGGCGGACGATCCGACGCTCGACGCTGAGCCTCGCAAGCCGCTGCCGAATCCGCCGCCTCAAGCTCGTAAAGCTCTGCCGCTTCCTGCGCAAGACAATCGTGGGCCGCGACTGCCGACACTCGAAGTTCCTCCGGAACCGGCTCGTCGTCAGTTGATTCTTCCCGACGTCTATTTGCCGGAAGAGAATCGCTAAGCTCCGCTCATGCCGCGACTGCTCATCACGCTCTGCACGTACAACGAGTGCGAGAATCTGCCGAAGTTGATTCCCGAGATCCACGCGGTTGCGCCGGATGCGGATGTGTTGGTCATTGATGACAACTCGCCCGACGGCACCGGACGATTGGCCGATGAAATGGCCGCGCAGGATTCGCGAATCAAAGTGCTGCACCGAGCTGGCAAGTTAGGACTCGGCACGGCGACGGTCGCTGGATTTCGATTTGCGATCGAGCACGGTTACGAACACGTCCTCAATATGGATGCCGATTTCAGTCATCATCCGCGGCACTTGCCGGCGATTCGCGAGTGTCTGACTCGCGTCGATGTGGCGATCGGCTCGCGCTACATCCCCGGCGGCGGAGTCGTCGGCTGGAACTGGCGGCGGCACTTCATGAGCCAGGGGATCAACTTCTACGCGCGGTTGTTTCTCGGATTAAAGACACGCGACAACAGCGGCAGCTTTCGTTGTTACCGAGTCGCCAAGCTGGCCGAGATCGACTGGGCTCGCATTCGTGCTCGTGGCTACGCCTTTCAGGAAGAGTTGCTGTATCGCTGCCGAGCCGTCGGCTGCTCATTTGAGGAGACGCCGATCACGTTCGAGGACCGCCGCTTCGGAACCTCGAAGATCAACTGGAAAGAGTCGGTCGCCGCGTTGTGGGTGATTTTTCGGCTGGGTCTCGACAGACTGTGCCGCGTGCCGGTGTGAAAGACTCACTAACCCGACGCGTCAGCGAGGGCGAGCGTCTCGTCGCTCTGATCCTTGGCACAGAGTGTTGAGCGTTCGCCCTCGCTCACGCTTCGGGTTAGTTTGGTGGGCACGCTTCGCTGTCTCGGAAACTGGCACCCATGTCTTACGCCCGCAAACGTCGCACGCTGCATTTGCCGATCACGCTGAGCATCGTCTTGATGGTGCTCAATGTCGTGCTGATGGTCTGTTGGATTGTGTTGCTGGCGCAGTTGAACTCGTGGGGCGGGCTGACGATCGGGACGGTCGTATTCGCACTGATTCTGGTCGTCTCCGGATTTTATTTGTTCCTAACGGTCAAAGAGGTGCGGCTGAATCAGCGGCAGGCGAACTTCGTGGACAGCGTGACTCACGAGTTGAAGACGCCGATTGCGTCGCTGCGGCTGTATCTCGACACGTTGCGGCTGCGGCACGTCGAGCCTCGGCAGCAAGTCGAGTTCTTCAACGTGATGGATGCCGAGCTGATTCGGCTCGACCACCTGATCAATCAGTTGCTGGAGGTGGCGCGGCTGGACGCGATCGGGCAGGAGTCCGATCCCGAAGACATCGAGTTAGAACCGCTGCTGCATCGCGCCGCGAGTTTGGCGGCACTGCATCACAAACGTGC
>JAYVQJ010000455.1:0-2054 GCA_043777235.1 Planctomycetia bacterium | reverse complement strand
TCAGCGACCTCTGCGTCTCATCCTCCGCAGTCTCTGCGTTTTCTAAAGAGCTGAGGCGAGAGATCCCCCGTTCGCTGAACGCGGATGATGGAGACGCGATGCGACGAGCGATATCATCCCGCCCCTCCGGTTCGCCAAGGTCGCGAGCCGGCCTTCTCACGGTTGGCAACGCACGGAGACTCATCATGCAGAAGTGGGCGATTGGCGTGTTCGCGTCGGTGGACGCAGGCTTGGGAGTGCATCTGGAAGTCGCGAAAGAGTTAGGCATCCACACGGTGCAGGTCCACACGCCTCATCAAGAGTCTCGCAACGAGGCCACTGCGAAAGCGTTTCTGCAACGCTGTCAGGACGCTGACATCACCGTCACTTGCGTGTTCGGCGGCTTCGAGGGAGAGAGCTACGCCGACATCGCCACGACGGCTCGCACAGTCGGACTTGTGCCCGAATCGACGCGCGCGGCTCGCGCGGCGGAGATGAAGGAGATTTCCGACTTCGCGAAACTGCTCGGCTGCAACACAGTCGGGATGCACATCGGGTTTGTGCCGGAGCGGAACAGCGCCAGTTACAACTCGCTGATCGCAGTGACGCGCGACCTGCTCGATCACGTTAAAGCAAACGGCCAGTGCATGAACCTGGAGACTGGCCAAGAATCCGCCGACCACCTGCTGGAGTTCATGCACGACGTCAGCCGCGACAATCTCTTTATCAACTTCGATCCGGCGAACATGATCCTGTACGGCACCGGCGATCCGATCGAGGCGCTCAAGAAGGTCGGCCATCTCGTCCGCAGCATCCACTGCAAGGACGCGAAGTGGGCGGCTCCCGATCAGCGAGGCAAAGGTTGGGGAACTGAAGTCGCGCTGGGCGACGGCGACGTCGGCATGGAAACATATCTTCGGACGTTGCAGGCTGTTGGGTACTCCGGCCCGCTGACGATCGAACGAGAGATTGCTCACGACCGCGAACGTCAAAAGGCGGACATCGGACAAGCGGTGCGGTTACTGGAATCGCTTCGAGCCAAGTTGATCGGCTCGTAAGGCGGTCACGGAGTATCGAACGGCTTGTCAGCATCTTCGATCGCGATGCCGTTGGCCTTGTAGAGCCGAATCTTCTCGGCTTTGTCTTCCAACAGCACGATGGCACCGGTCTTCGCGTCGTAGCCGTACAACTGATACGGCGGCCGTTCGGCGAGTCGAATGTTGAGTTGCTTCATTAGCTTCTCGGCTTCCGTGAATGTCGGGTACTTGCCGTCGTTGGTTTCCTTGAGGATGTCCATCTGATGCTTGAAGTTCAGAATGCTCGCTCGCGACGTGACTGAGACATACGCATTGAACGACACCGTCAGCGGATCAACGCCCAAGTCCTTTTTCTCGACCTCGACGATCTTGGGATTCTTTCTCACTTCGGCGAGATCCACGATCTTCGACGTCGTCCGGCCAATGATCGACTTCTGGGGTTGAGCGGGTGCGGCAGCAGGAGTATTCGCGTCCGGTGCCGCCGCCGGTGATGGGTTCGCGGCGGGAGCCGTCGATCCGCCACCAGTCGCTTTTTGGACGTCCGAGAGATCACTGCCGGACGCGATACCTGTCGGCGTTACCACCGGTCGTGCCGGCTCGTTCAGAGCTTTGTCGAAATCGTCGCAGCCGATCAGGCTCGCGACCGCCAGACAGACCCACAAACTTCGCATGATCGAGACTCCTCATCGAGGTTGCAGAGTCTCAGAATGATCTTTGCGCCTAATCAATCAGCCGCTAACGCGCTAGCGTCCGGTTTAACCGGGGCTAGCGCCCTGCGGTTCATTGCACTCGCGCAAGGATCGATCTGACTCTGTCGAATTGCTTTTGGAAAACTCACGAAATTGTCCAAGCGACCGACAGATGGCACAAGTCATACGTATCGCAAGAAATCACTGCGCGTTTGCCCGTTCGGCTCGTCACGCGGAGCGGTGACGGCTACGTAGCCATCATCGCTCCGTCTTTGGACCGGGGACAAGGGTAACAGTCGTTCGGGGACATAGGTAACAGGTTGAAGGGGAGAGAAAAGCGTGTGGGGGA
>JAYVQJ010000454.1:0-2054 GCA_043777235.1 Planctomycetia bacterium | reverse complement strand
CGCGGCTAATTTGTGCGATCCGTCTCAGAACGAGGAATTGACTGACCTCCCTGAAACACTGGAAGAGCCTTGAAGAGAAGCAATGCCATGCAACCTTGCCGCTCGCGTTTTGAATGTTTGATTCAGATCCTCTCCGTGTCTTCCGCGTCCTCCGTGTCCGACTTCGGCGTGCGCGGCGACGACGTGGCTGCTCGACGACGACTGGGAACGCTGTGGCCGCTCCTCACCGGCAACCACTGGCTCTGCATCGGCCCCGTGTTGTTTCTCTGGGCGGCCACTACCGCGGCGGAAACGACAAGCACGACGCGCCAGCGAGTGGTGATACCGGGGCAAGCCACTCGCTGGCGCGTCGTGCTGGTGATACCTCTGGCGTCGAAGACCACATCGTCTACGTCGCCCAACTCGACAACGGCACCCACATCACCCTGACCCCCGCCGAGTTCGCCCAACGCTTCGCCTGGAAGAACGACCCGGAGCAAGCCACGCTGCTCGGAAAGTAGCCCTGTCACTCCGTGACAGGACCGCCGAGCGAGCGGTGGACGTGGCTTGGCTCTTACGGGTCGATCGCGCAAACGATGTCGAGCCACCAGTCGATTTCCGTTCCTTGCCCGCGTGGGAGGTGTCTGATAGTTTCCGCTCGACCTTCGCGGTGCCGCTCGCCGCACAACAATCACCTTTGAAAATGCCAGAAAGAGATCGAGGCTCCACATGTACAACGTCACGCTGATCCCTGGAGATGGAACTGGTCCGGAACTCGCCGAAGCGACTCGCAAATGCGTGGACGCCACGGGAGTCAAAATCAACTGGGACAGACAAGAATGCGGCATCGAAGTGATTGAGGCTCAAGGGAAGATTCCCGATTCGGTGTTCGCGTCGATTCGAGCCAACAAGATTGCTCTGAAAGCTCCGATCACGACGCCAATCGGCAAGGGCTTTCGATCGGTCAACGTCGCGCTGCGGCAAGAGCTTGGCCTCTACGCCTGCGTCCGCCCTTGCAAGACGTACAAAGGCGTGCGGTCGTACTTTGAGAAGACGAAAGTCGATCTGGTCATCGTCCGCGAGAACACCGAAGACTTGTACGCCGGCGTCGAGTTCCAAGCCGGGCAACCGAAGACGGCTGAGTTGATTCAGTTCATCAACTCCATCGCGACCGGCAAGAAGATCGGAACCGGTTTGGAGACGACGGGCGTCAGCATCAAGCCAATGTCGGTCGAGGGTTGCCGAAACATCAGTCGCTATGCGTTCGATTACGCCGTGAAGTACGGCCGCAAGTCGGTGACGTCGATCTGCAAGGCGAACATCATGAAGTTCACCGACGGCCTGTGGTACGACTCCAGTCGCGCGGTGGCGACCGCCTTCGGAGCCAAGTTTGAAGACCCGAAGCTCGCTGAAGGGGTGAAAGCCGATCCGACGCTCGCGGGCAAAGTCCCCAGCGCGGCCGGAGTCCAGTACATCGAGCGGCTCGTCGATAACATGTGCATGCAGTTGGTCCAGAAGCCAGAGAACTACGACGTGCTCTGCATGGGCAACTTGTACGGCGACATCCTCAGCGATCTGTGCGCCGGCTTGGTCGGCGGCTTGGGAGTCGCTCCCGGCGCGAACATCGGCCCGGACTCGGCGATCTTCGAGGCGACTCACGGCAGTGCCCCGAAATACAAAGGCCAGAACAAGGTCAACCCGACCGCGCTGATCCTCTCCGGCAAGCTGATGCTCGAACACATGGGCGAAGCCGCCGCCGCCGCGAAGCTCGAACGAGCCGTCGCCAGCATCATCGAGGAAGGCAAACACGTCACCTACGACATGAAGCCCGACCGCAACGACCCCACCGCCGTCGGCACCCGCGAAATGGCGGAGGCGATCTGCAAACGAATGGCGGAATTGGGGTAGTCCAAGAGTTTTATTTGAGGCCGGTTTGTCTTTGCGTGGATGCTCCATCTGATGGCCTTCCAACTCATTTATACCGATCGCAGAAAATAACTGCGCTGTGTGAAGCGCTCGGCTCATCACGCGGAGCGATGATGGCTACGTAGCCGTCACCGCTCCGCGTGACGAGC
>JAYVQJ010000453.1:0-2057 GCA_043777235.1 Planctomycetia bacterium | reverse complement strand
CGCGACAGGAAGGCCGTCCGTCAAACACACGTTCAATCTCCGTTCGCATCTAAGAGGCTATCCGAAAAGAAAACCGCGAGGTTTGATGATGAGTTCATTAGCCGGAACGCGCTAGCGTCCGGTTTTCAAGGTCGTTCCGAACCGGACGCTAGCGCGTTCCGGCTGTTTTGTTGGGTTTGTTTTCGGATAGCCACTAAGTAGACCCGCAGAGAAAAGTAGGCGAGTCACTCCGTGACTCGAACATACCGGTCACGGAGTGACCGGTCTACTTTCGCGGCACTGTTGTGTCAGACTGCATACTTTCCTCTGCGGGCCCACTTCGTCTGTGAGAAGCATTCGGCTGTCCTGTCGCAGAGCGACAGGGCTACTGGAGGGTATCATGCCACCCGTCGAGCACAGCCTTCGAGCACATGACGGCCTCGAATTGATCTCGCGACGATTCGAGCCGCTCGACCCCTGTTCCGCCGACGGTCGCTCGCTGGTCATCGTTCACGGCGCGAGCGAACACGGCCGACGCTACGAACACGTGGCCCGCCTGTTTGCCGATCGCGGTTGGACAGTGATTGTCGGCGACAATCGCGGCCACGGACGATCGGGCGGCAACCCGATGCACGTCCGACGCTTCGAGGATTACCTCCGCGACCTCGATCTTGTCTGGCAGCATCATCACCTTGATCCGTCTCGTACCGTGCTGCTGGGACACAGCTTCGGCAGTTTGATCTCGGCGCGCTTTGCCGAAACACGACCGGAGAAACTCGCCGCGATGGTCCTGATGGCTCCACTGTTGCGGCTGACGGTTCACGTCAATCCGCTGGTCATCGCGTGGGGCAAGTTGGTGTCGTTCTTCTCGCCGCATGTCCGCTTTGAAAGCCGCATCAACCCGAAAGACACAACGCGCGATGAGGTTGCTCTGATGGCTCGCGAGGCAGACCCGCTCATTCATCGCAGCGTGACCTGCGGCTGGTTCTTCCAAATGAGGTCGGCGTTGCAGGCCGTGTGGAACGATCGTGGCTCGTTGCACATGCCGGTGCTCGTCGCGCAAGGGGGAGCCGATCGGATCGTCGATCCGCATGTCGCGCAGCCGTGGTTGGAAGGAGTCCCCAGCACCGACAAAGAACTGAAATGGTTCCCCGACCATTACCACGAACTGCACAACGAACCGGACTGGCTCGACACGATGACGGCCGTCGCCGAGTGGCTCGAAGCGCGCATCAAGTGCGAGCCGGCCGGCGCAGTTCAAACAGTTGGTAGTGGAACCCCGGTTGCATGAGCTCGCGGCCCTCCGTGTCGCGCATCGTTACGGCGTAGCCGCGTTCGCGAGCGAGATACCAAAACTGATGCGCGACGTTGCGTCCGCCGTCCGCCAGCCAGCAGATGCCGCCCGGTTCAAGCATTACTTCCAGCAGTTCCAGGATCGGCAGCAGGTTGCGTTGCTCGTAAAGCAGATCGCAGCCGAGGATCACTGGATACGTTTCCTTCGGCGGCGTGCGCCAATCGAGTTCGCGAGCTTCGACATCGTCAAATCCATTCAGGCGAGCGTTGTGCAGAGAGACTGCGACCGACTTCGCGTCGTAATCGGTCATCACAACCTGGCAACCCTTCGCGCGAGCGGCGACGCCAACAAGCCCAACTCCACAGCCAAGCTCCAGCACGCGCGTCCCGGCCGGCCAATCGGCCTTCAGCACCGCCTTTGACATGTGAATCGCCGCCGGCCAAAGGTACGCCCAGTACGGCATGTAGTCGTCCCGATCGTTCGCCGCCAGAACCTCCGCATCTTCCAGCAGCGCATCTGGCCGATCGGGCACCGTCAGCTTCAACGCGCGGTCGCCGAGTTGATATTCACGCACGGCCCAACCACACGGCAGCGGCGGCAACTGGGATGTGTCGCACACGAGCGAACTCGCGGGTTCGAGAGCCGGATTGATTTCGCGGCGAGTGTCGGCGGTGTCTGTCATTGAATGTCGATCAGTTCTCAACTCTGGGCGGGAAAGTTCAGTAGCTGGTTTTCAAATTCGGGCTCTCCGCCACTCTTGTTGATTCTTGTGTTGCCGATCCAA
>JAYVQJ010000452.1:0-2058 GCA_043777235.1 Planctomycetia bacterium | reverse complement strand
GCTCCGCGTGATGAGCCGAGCGCTTCACACAGCGCAGTGATTTTCTGCGATTGGTATGAGATCAAAGTTCGCACAGGCGAGCGGAGGGCGTTAGCCCTCCGGTTCGCAGAGAGCAAAGTTATTGCCGCCACACCGGGGGGCTGACGCCGCCCCGCTCGCCTGAGTCACACGCGAAAATCAATCTGAGGATCAATCACACTTTGGTCCACTGACCGCTCTTCGCACTGGCGAGCACCGCGTCGCAGATTTTTTGGGTCTCCAACGCATCGCGGAACGTCGGGCCGCACGGGGTTCCCTTGCCGAGCGAATCGCAGAAGTCGGCGACTTGATGCACGAAGCTGTGTTCGTAGCCGATCTGCAAACCGGGAACCCACCACTTACCCATGTAGGGATGATCGCCATCGGTCACATGGATCGAACTCCAGCCGCGCAGGTTGCCGGCGTTGCGATGATCGAACCATTGCAGGCGGTGTAGATCGTGCAAGTCCCATTTGATCGAAGCGTGCTCACCGTTGATCTCAAACGTGTAGAGCGCCTTGTGTCCGCGAGCGTACCGCGTCGACTCAAACAGACCGAGCGACCCGTTGTTGAAGTGACACAAGAAGGCACAGGCGTCGTCGATGCCGACCTTCTCGACCTTGCCTGTCGCCGTGTGAGTTCGCTCTTTGATGAAGGTCTCGGTCATGGCCGTCACGTTCGTGACTCCACCGTTCAACCAGATCGCGGTGTCGATGCAATGTGCGAGCAAGTCACCCGTCACGCCGCTTCCGGCCGCCGCGACATCGAGTCGCCACAGCCCATTGCCACCTTGCGGCAAGTCGGCGGAGATCGTCCAGTCCTGCAAGAAATTCGCGCGGTAGTGGAAGATGCGTCCGAGCTTCCCTTCGTCGATCAACTGCTTCGCGAACGAGACGGCGGGAATACGGCGGTAGTTGTACCAGACGGTATTCGCGACCCCAGCCTTCTCGACCGCTTGGCACATCTCCTCTCCTTCGGCCGTGTTCATCGCCAGCGGCTTCTCGCAGAGGATCATCTTGCCGGCCGCCGCGCAGGCCAGAGCGATCTCCTTATGCAGATTATTCGGGACGCAGATATCGACCGCATCGATATCCTTCCGCTCGACAAGCTTCCGCCAGTCGGTCTCCGTCGATTGATAGCCCCACGTGTCAGCGAACGCCTTGATTGCATCGGCGTTGCGAGCACAGGCGGCCTTCAGGACCGGCTTGTATTCCAGTTCCGGGAAAAAATTCGCGACCCGGTTGTAGCCGTTTGAGTGCGCGCGGCCCATGAAGCCGTAACCGATCATGCCGATGTTGAGTTGCTTTGCCATTTGATGTGTCTCCGCTGGGTGAGTGAAGCAGCCGTAGTACGACCGTCAGAGAGCGGCACGCATGGAAATGGGTACCAAGGCACTTGGCGGTCGCGATACGGCGACGGTGTTTTCTTTTGTTCGGGATTGAAATGAGAAACCACTTCGCGAGCAACTGTCACGCGAAGGCGGCGCGGCCAGCAAATGCGGCAAAATGGCCGGAGTGCTCTGTGGAGCCATCTTGGCGACGTAGCGATCGTGAAAGCGGTCGAAGAAACAATCGCGACATCCCGCGCTCGATCGCCTGCTTATCTTGCACGAATGCGGTCACCAGTTCGGTCAGATCTTCGTGGCAGATGCGTTCGGCTTCCAAGCTCTTCGGTTCCGCCAGCCCCTTGATTTCCAGTTGAATGAGGCCGGTTGCTGGATTGACGCCGACATTACTCTGACCCGGATCGTAGCCGTCGTCCCCATAGTCCAAGCCGGGTGTCGGGGCGTTGACCACTCCAGGCTCCTGCAAGACAGGTTGATCGTTGAACTGAAGCATGCGGTCCACGTTTTCTTGCCAATAGTCCCGCGTCCTCACCGACGCCACCTCGCTGACGCTTCGGATTAACACTATAGGCACTCACCCATGAACGATCCCATTGCCTTTTTTGGCTCTCCGCCATTCCTGTTGGTTGGCGGCTGACGCACACAATAGGTAGTGAATCAGCCGGAACGCGCTAGCGTCCGGTTCGGGCGACGAT
>JAYVQJ010000451.1:0-2060 GCA_043777235.1 Planctomycetia bacterium | reverse complement strand
CAACGCTCGGGATCGACCGTGCTCACCACTTCTCCTGCATACGGGATGAAGTTGGGCAGCAGAGCCACATGCACCACATGGACTTCACCCGGTTGCCGGGTGAGGTCCAAGGCGGTCTGAATCGCCTCATCCGATGCGGACGAAAAGTCGATCGGCACGACCACGCATTTTTTGGGGAACCAGGACATGATGACTGCTCCTTTGACTGTGACACGCGACGAATTGGGTTGATCGCCCGCCGACTGCCTGAGGCAAAGGTCGTGCCGACACCAACCCGACGCGCCAGCGAGGCCCTCATCGCGTCTAGTGCGTCGTCAACGCATGATTTTGGGGTTCAGCCGCATCAGCCGGAACGCGCTAGCGTCCGGTTCGAGAGTCGATCGACGTTCCGAACCGGACGCTAGCCCGGATTATTCACCCGGCGATACAAGCCCGACGCGCCAGCGAGTGAATCCCGCCAAATTCACTCGCTGGCGCGTCGGGCTTGTAAAAACAGCCTGTCACCAAATTCACCCGACCCATGAATAATTCGGGCTAGCGCTTTCCGGCTGATTTGGTCTTACCCAAATTCTCTGGTTTGGCGACGCACTAGGCCTCGCTGGCGCGTCGGGTTGGTTTGAAGGCCATAAAGAATCCGAACGAGGGAACTCAGCCTGGCCTTCGCGCAGTTGTGCGGTTTGAGAATTGGTGTGCGAAGCCGCCACAAACAAAGCGCGCGAATCCGCTCAAGGCGGGCGAGGGTTTAAGTAACCCGAAGCGTCAGCGAGGGCGAACGACCATTCGATAACGACGAGCAGTATCCGCTCTCGCTGACGCTTCGGGTTACTTGCGGTTCAGCCGTTCGGCGCAATTGGCATCACTCTTGCAAAGTCGTTCACAGACACTCGCCTCACTTCGGAAAGGACGGCCATCGTGCTCACACTCAAAAAGATTCTGTGCCCGATTGATTTCAGCGATCTCAGCCTCAATGCCCTGACGTTCGCGGTCGATTTGGCGTCCAAGTTTCAGGCGGAGCTGCATCTGCTACACGTTTTCGAGGGCTTCGACACTCTCTCGTTAAACCCGGAATTGGCGATGGGGCCAATGCCGGAATGGCTACCGAAGCTGCGTCAGTTGTGTCATGAGAAACTCGCCGCGTTGCCGAGTGCCGAACTCGCGGCGCGTTGCCCTGCGATCGTGCGAGCGGATCGGGAAGGCCCGGCGATCCACGAAATCCTCTCCTATGCCGCGCACGAAAAGTTCGACTTGATCGTGCTGGCAACTCACGGCCGCACCGGTTTGAAGCACCTCTTGATGGGCAGTGTCGCGGAAAACATCGTTCGCTGCGCCAAGTGCCCGGTCCTCACCATCCGTGGGTGCGAATCACCCACGGTGCCAGCGGGCCACGCGACAAGCCTTTCGTGAGGCGAGTCCACCATCCAGAAGGTCACTTCTTGAGATCGACCTTCACGCTGCGGACATGCTTGTGGCAGTCCAAACAGGACTTGGTGGCAGCGATCCACTCCAAGGCGGCGGCATCGAAGTTCTCTTTCTCGGCGGCGGCCTTCAATCGGCGCATTGAGCCGCGAAACTCCCGCGTGAACTCGCGGTAGTCGGCGTCGGTCAGAACCTGCCAGAACTCCGCTTGGCTTTGTTCGGCCATCTCGTTCGCTCCGTCGCGAATCAAATCCGCATCTTCGACGGCCAGTCCTTCCAGGACTTTCGACGAGGCATCCAGTTTCAATCGCATCTTCTGGCTCAAGGCATCGTTTCGCCTCTTCGGCTTGTCGCGAGCATCGGCCGTCCAAGCCATCCAGCTCAGGCCCGTGACAACGATGACGAGCAGCGCGGCGGTCCCTTTGACCAATGTTCGTCCTGAATTCCAAGTTCGAGTATCCATGAGAAGTCCTTTCGCAACCAAGGGGGAGTCTTACGACGAATGACGCACGGTGAGGACCGGGCAGGGCGCATAGCGAACGACGTTCTCGGCGACGCTGCCCAGCAGCATGTGCTTGATGCCTCGCCGGCCATGAGTCCCCTGCACGATCAAGTCGATGTTGTGCTCTTGGGCGTACTTCGTG
>JAYVQJ010000450.1:0-2060 GCA_043777235.1 Planctomycetia bacterium | reverse complement strand
TGTCGCCGGGAATGCGAGTCGCGGAGCGGACTCGCCTACGGGTCAGCCCGTCACCGTGACTGTCGGCAAACTGGAAATCATCCCGCGCGACGATATCGACGAGTTCAAGATCAATGAACTCTCGCTGATGCCCGAAGGCTTGGAGAAGCAACTGACTCCGAAGGAGATCGTGGACCTGTTCAGTTTTTTGACGCTCGACAAACATCCGTCTGATAAGTCGGCGAAGCGGTTGTCGGGGGCGGAGTGAAGACAGGGTGTCACGCGAAGGCGCGGAGACGCGAAGGAAGGAAGATGAAGACAGAAGCAAAACAATATGCGTTCCTGTCTTCCTTCTTCCCTTCGCGTCTCCGCGCCTTCGCGTGAGAAATCAAAAGGCAACTGACCATGACCGAAAACGAAGTCGGGAAGATCATCGTAGACTGTGCCTTCCAGGTTCACACGAAGCTCGGTCCGGGGTTGCTCGAATCGGTTTATGAAATCGCGTTGGCCCACGAATTGAAGAATCGCGGTCTGATCGTCGAGCGACAGGTGCCAATTCCGGTCGTCTACGACGGCATCCAATTCGACGAAGGCTTTCGTGCGGACCTCATTGTGGCGGGATTGGTCATCATCGAACTCAAGTCCGTCGAAGTGATTCACCCGGTCCACAAGAAGCAACTGCTGACGTATCTGCGGCTGGCGGACAAGCGGCTGGGATATCTGATCAACTTTGGAGCGGAGTTGATTAAGGACGGGATTTCTCGCGTGTCAAATGGGGCCGCGGATTGGAAGACAGGGTGACTCACGCGAAGGCGCGAAGACGCGAAGGAAGGAAGATGAAAACAGCAGAAAAACTAATGTGCTTTCCTGTGTTCCTTCTTCCCTTCGCGTCTCCGCGCCTTCGCGTGAGACACTTCTTCTTCTCTTGAAAGCCACCATGACAGACCTCAATTACAAGACCGAACCCAACCGCAGAGGTCGACTGAGTCGTTCGTTTCGCTGGCTCGACTGACGCGAGTTCGTCATGCTGCCGCCGAAATTGCGGGGATCAAAGAAGTGATCTCCGTGAATCTTTCGTGAGGCAACATCATGGCGAAGCAGTGTTATTTGGGAATCGATTTGGGAGCCGAAAGCGGCCGTGTGGTCGCGGGGTTGTTCGATGGGCAGACTGTGCAGTTGGATGAACTGCATCGCTTCCCGAACGGAGCGGTCAACGTCGGTGGGACATTGCGTTGGGATGTGCTGCGGTTGTGGGCCGACATTCAAAATGGGCTGAGCGCGTCGGCGACGAAATACGGATCGGCAATTCGCAGCGTCGGCGTTGATACTTGGGGCGTCGATTACGTCCTGATGACGAAGACGAATGAACTGCTCGGCGCGCCGTACCACTACCGCGATGCCCGCTCGCGCGGAATGCTCAATCATGCTCTGACGAAAGTCTCGCGCGGGGACATCTTCGCGGCGACCGGTTTGCAGTTCATGGAGATCAACACGCTGTACCAATTGCTGGCGATGAGCCAGACGAATCGCGACCTGATGCAGTTGGCCGACGTCTTCTTGATGATGCCCGATTACATCAACTGGCTGCTGTGCGGCAGTCGGGTCGTCGAGTTCACGAACGCCACGACGACGCAGTGCTTCGATGCGACGCATCGAACGTGGGCCTTCGACATGCTCAAGCGATTGGAGATCCCGTCGCACTTCCTCCCCGAAGTCGTCACGCCCGGAACGAAGCTCGGAGCGTTGCGTGAGGATGTGGCTCGACGCACGAATCTCGGCCGGATCAGCGTCGTCGCGCCGGCGACTCACGACACGGGCAGCGCGGTCGCGGCTGTGCCCACCGACAAGACCGGCTCGCCGAGTTGGGCTTACATCAGTTCGGGAACGTGGTCGCTGATGGGGGTCGAAGTGCAAGAGGCGGTGCTCACGCCGCGAGCGTTGGAACTCAACGTCACCAACGAAGGGGGCATCGACGGCACCTATCGGCTGCTGAAGAACATCATGGGACTGTGGCTGGTGCAGGAATGCCGCCGCTCGTTCGAGCGACATGGCAAGCCGCTCGATTACGGCCCGATGGTGCA
>JAYVQJ010000449.1:0-2061 GCA_043777235.1 Planctomycetia bacterium | reverse complement strand
GGACTGTGTCATTCGGATGCAAGACGCATCTGTCGCTATTTTGCTCCGACCAAATGCTTGTCGGCTTTGCGTTTCTCGACGACGTCGTCCTGCAGGCTGCGCGGGAGCAGTTTGTACTTGCAGAATTCCATCGTGAAGCCGCCCTTGCCCTGCGTCATCGAGCGGAGTTCGTTGGCGTAGTCGAACATTTCCGCCAGCGGAACTTCGGCATTGATGATGCCCAGCCCCATGTTGGTCGATGTCTCCGTGATCAGGCCGCGCTTGCTGCTCAAGTGGCCGCAGACGCCCCCCTGGTATTCCTCGGGGACTTCGACTTCGAGCTTCATGATCGGTTCGAGCAAACCGAGTTTCGCGTCCTTGAGGATTTCTCGCATCGCCGATTGACCGCAGATGCGGAACGCCATTTCGGACGAATCGACGTCGTGGTAGGTGCCGTCTTCCAGTTCGATTTGCACGCCAACCACTTCGCATTCGCAGAGCGGGCCTTTGACGAGCGAGAGTCTCATGCCGTCTTCGACTGGCGCGATGTATTCCTTCGGAATACGGCCTTGGGTGACTTCGTTGAGGAACACGAATGTTTCCTTGGCGTTGTCCGTCAGCGGGGTCATCTTGCCGACGATGTGCGCGTACTGACCGGAACCGCCCGTCTGCTTCTTGTGCTTGTAGTTGAACTCGACGGCCTTGGTCGGCGTTTCTTTGTAGGCGACTTTCGGCTCGCCGACGATGCACTCGACCTTGTATTCGCGCTTGATGCGCTCGGTGTAGATTTCGAGATGCAACTGACCCATGCCGGCGATCAGGATTTCGCCCGTTTCCGGATCGGACTGCACGCGGAAAGTCGGGTCTTCTCGGCGGAAGCGTTCCAGAGCCTTCGAGAGTCGGTCGGCTCCGTCCCGTTCAGCGGCTTCGATCGAAAGGCGGATGACCGGGTCGGGAACAAAGATGCTTTCGAGCGCGTAGGTGACGTGCTCGCCGCAGTAGGTATCGCCCGACGCGCACTCGACGCCGACCGCAGCCACGATGTCGCCGGGGCCGGCGAAGTCGATGTCTTTGCGGTCATTCGCGTGCATGCGCACGATGCGGCCGAAGCGTTGACGCTTGCCAGTACGAGTGTTCGTGTACGACTCGCCTTTGACCATGCTCCCCTGGTAAATCCGCATGAAAGTCAATTGGCCGAATTGCTCGACGACCGTCTTGAACGCCATGCAAACGAGCGGATCTTTCTCACTCTTCGACAGCGTGATTTTCGCCGCATCCTCAGCTTCGCCTTCAACTTTCTTGTGGTCGACGTTCGTGGCCATGACGGTGCGGTCCAGCGGGCTGGGAAGATAGTACGCCACCGCATCGAGGAGTTCTTGCACTCCCTTATTGCGATACGCCGTGCCCATCATGACTGGAGTGATGTCTTGCGAAAGCGTCGCTTCACGAATCAGCGCCCGAATTTGATCGACCGGAAGATCACGCTCTTCGAGCAGCGCTTCCATCAGCTTGTCGTCGAACAGCGACAACGTTTCGAGCATCTCTTGTCGCGCGGTCGAAGCTTGCTCGACATAACCTTCGGGGATCGCTTCACGGCGGACGTTTTCTCCATCTTCGCCATCAAAGTAGATCGCCTGCATCGTGACGAGGTCGATGACCCCCGCGAAGTCAGACTCGGCTCCCATCGGAAGCTGAATGGGCACGGGGATGACATGCAGCTTTTCTTTGACCTGCTGAGTCACCTTGAACGGGTTGGCTCCGACGCGGTCCATCTTGTTGATGAACGCGATGCGTGGAATGCGATAACGCTTCATCTGACGATCGACGGTCAGCGATTGGCTTTGCACGCCACCGACGGCGCACAGCACCAGCACGGCTCCGTCGAGCACTCGCAGCGAACGTTCGACTTCCACGGTGAAATCGACGTGGCCCGGTGTGTCGATCAGGTTGACGGTGTAGTCACCCCATTGCACCTGCGTCGCGGCGGCGGTGATCGTGATGCCTTTCTCGCGTTCCAGGTCCATGTGGTCCATCGTGGCTCCGCCGTCACGGCCTTTGACTTCGTGCATGGCGTGAATACGG
>JAYVQJ010000448.1:0-2064 GCA_043777235.1 Planctomycetia bacterium | reverse complement strand
ACGAACCGGGGCTAGCGCCGCGCGGCTAATTCTGGGACTTCGTATAAGTAGACCCGCAGAGAAAAGTAGGCAGTTTCAAAAACTGGCCGCGGAGAATGTAGACCAGTCACTCCGTGGCTGGAATCTTCGAGTCACGGAGTGACTCGCCGACTGTTTTCCTCGCGTCTACTTAGAACTCGCCGGGAAGATCCTTTTGCGCTCGTGTCGAAATCGCCGTCAGTGTTGGCTGGGCGACGGCTTGATTGATGAATTTGACGGCACCGTCACCCATTACAAAGAACGCACCTCCAAGGTGCATGCTGCCGAAACCCAGACCACTCTGCCAACCGGTGCGGCAGCGAAAGTTGATTCCATAATTGATGGAACCGACCGAGCCAAACTGGCCCATCCAGCACATATGAAAGGTTCCCTCGCCAGTGGAACCGCAAGTCTTCCCCGACTTGTTGGCTGTCCGCTCGCCCACGAGGATCGTGTTGGAATGTCCGTCGAGAACCTTGCCCATCGTGATTCGGGTCGGGTAGTGCGAGAACATTCCCGGGCACTGATTTCCGGCGAGCGGGCCATTGCCTCCGCAATAGAAGCCAGTGACTCCGCCAGCGGAGGGAGCACAGGTGGAAGCATTTCCTTGGTAAGACGCGATCGCGGAAGTTGCCGGGCAGGTGAAATCGATTGCCGTTGGATTCGTGGAGGTGAAAGGCCCCGCCGTTTGCTCCGACGGACAGACAAAGCTAGGCGGCACTTGCTGCTGTTGCTTGAGAGCCAACCAGAACGCCGTGTTGTTGACCACTCCATTCACGGTGTTGTTGTTGTTGTCTTGCCGAGAATACAGATTCAGTTGTTTGAACATCGGATCCTGATCGATATGCGGCAGGATGTCGAATCGCCAATTCATCGTCATGCGATTGGTGACTCCCAGATCGTTACCGTCGATGCAGCCAAAGGGAAACACTTGGTTGCTGGTGACGTAGTTCGCCAAGGCCAATCCAATCTGCTTGAGATTGTTAGTACATGTCGAGCGGCGCGAGGATTCGCGAGCCCGCTGCACCGCAGGCAGGATCATCGCAATTAACACGGCAATGACGGCGATGACGACCAAGAGTTCGATCAACGTAAATCCGCGGGACTTGCGCATTCCAGACGCTCCTTGAATGGAAACGATGACGGGCCGACGGGCCGAAACAACTGGCCTCCAATTTCAAAACTCGTAAGGGCGACCGTCAACAATCGTGATGACCTTCTATTCGCCAAGTATGACGCTTTGCAAGCGGCTTTCGCCGTGCCTGTTTTGAGCGGACCGCAGCGGACAACGCGGTCCAATGACTGGCCATTTCAAAGTTTGGCTTGTAGTTTCATTTTCGGTCTTCCATCTGAACCGCCTTTTCCCGAGGTCTCGAATGTCACTTTCACATTGTCTCATGGTGCGACTTTCTCTAGCGCGGCTTTCCGTGCGGTCGTCGATGGCGGTGCTGGGAATGGTCTGCTTCGCTCTTGGCGGTTGTGGTGACAGCGGACCCAGTTATCCGCCGCCGGTTCTCGTCGGCGGAAAGGTGGTGCTCAACGGGCAGCCGCTGGCCGGTGGAACGATCCATTTCGTCCCCGCAGATCCCAAAAAGGCGTTATCGGGATCGAGCTTGGTCCAATCGGATGGCAGTTTCAAAGTGACGACGACGAAGCCGGATGATGGTCTTGTACCTGGAAAGTACACCCTATTCTTCGATCCGCCCGTCGCGGCGGATGGTTCCAAAAGCGCTGCGACCGTGACCATTCCGGAAAAGTATTTGTCTCCGGCGACGTCCAGACTCGGTGAAACCATCGACAAGGCCAACAGCTCGTTGCAGATCACTCTGAAATGACGGCGAACTCATTTCGTTCTGAAGTCTTCGATTCCGAATCGAGGTTGTCTGAATGCTGCCCGATGATGGAGCGCCACGAGGATTTCGATGTCCGTGCCTGATCTCTCATTGTGGCAGCACTCGCATGAATTCGATGCCGGCAATCCGCTGGCGGAGCGAAACACCTGGCGTGTCGTGGGATTGGCCGGGGTGATGATGGTTGTCGAGATCG
>JAYVQJ010000447.1:0-2064 GCA_043777235.1 Planctomycetia bacterium | reverse complement strand
CGGCGACTGTCGGCGGAGCAAACACCGGGTACGGCGTCTCGATCCGCCAACGTTCCGTGCCGGTCGTGGCATCGACCGCGCAGACGGCAAAGCCTCCGTCGCCAAGTCCAAAGTAGACGACGCCATCGACGACCGCCGGAGACGATTCGCAATCGGGAAATTTGTCAGCGTTCAAATGCCAGAGGACTCGCGCCTGCCCGTCGGCGGTCGGTTCGAGCGACAAGCAATAGAAACCGTCGCCGCCGGCTCCGATGAAAACTTTTCCGTCGGCGATCGCTGCCGTTGATTCGACGTGACTCTTCGTCCGAAACTCCCATCGCTTTTGGCCGAGTAAATCGAGACAAGTCACGCGCGCGTCCTGCACCTGATGCAGTCCTTCACCACAGACGACACAGCCATCGGCCACAACCGGCGACGAAAACGTCGCGCGATAATCGTTCGGCGAGTATCGCCAAACCTCGCGGCCGGAATCGGCCTCGACGCAGACGATCGCGCCTCGCCCTTCCGGAGAAAACGGTCCCAAGCCGGTAGCCGTCGAAAAGAAAACTCGTGATCCCGAAACCGCCGGTGATGAGAAGACGGTCGCGTCCCGATCATTTTTCCAGACCGCGATGCCGCTGGTCGGGTCGCTGCTTTTCGGTCCGCGTCCCAGTCGCCGCACGCCGCCACGCGACGTGCTCCAATCGGCCCCGTCGGCCGTCACAGACGAGTCGGCCAAGCGCCGCGACTCGAATAACTTCGCGAACACGCCGTAATGCCAGCCGATCAGAACACCGGCGACGCAGCCCAAGAAAAGTTTCTGCCGCCAACAAAACCGGACGAGCTTCACGAACCCCTTCGGCTTGAACGCCGCGAACAACATGCTGCCGAGGCCCAGCAGAATCGCGGGCAGCAACGCCAGCAACGTTTGCAGCGGTCCGAACAACACCGGAAGAACGGCGAGCGTCGACAACATTGAAACGTGGTCCATCATGCTCGGCACAACGCCTCCACCGACCCCGCGTCGGTGGAGCGATGATTGGTGGCTAACGTGACATTCGGCCGAGTGTGCCGTCTCCTCCGACCCTGTGTCGGTGGAACGACGACTGGGCAGCTAGCGAGTCGTTGCTTCCACCGACGCAGGGTCGGTGGAGAGTTTTTGGGGATCGGAGTTCTCATGGTTAGCCGCTCAGTCTTCGCTCCACCGACGCGGGGTCAGTGGAGGCGTTTTCCAGGTCTTGCCAGTTTTCGCCGGCCGAGACATCGACTGCCAGCGGGACATTCAGCGGCATCGCGTGGATCATCTCGTGACGAACGAGTTGGGCCAGTGAGTCAATTTCGTCGGCGGGAGTCTCGAAGACCAGTTCGTCGTGGATTTGCAGCAGCAGGCGAGCGGGGTGCCGTGTCTCGTTGAGCCGTCGATGAACGCAGAGCATCGCTTGCTTGATGAGATCAGCGGCGGAGCCTTGGATGACCGTGTTGATCGCTGTTCGCTCGGAGAGATTGAGTTGCCGCTTGCGATCCGGGCGGATGCCGTCGATGGCTCGGCGGCGGCCGAGGATGGTCGTCGCGAATCCGGTACGAGCGACTTCAGCGAGCGTGCGCGTGATGTACTCGTCGACGGCGGCGTACTTCACGAAGTACTGGTCGATGAACAACGTCGCCTTGTCTTGCTCGATGTGCAGCGCTTCGGAGAGTCCGAAGGCACTCTGGCCGTAAAGGACTCCGAAGTTGACTGCTTTGGCGATACGGCGTTGCTCGGAGCTGACGACATCGGGTGTGACGTTGAAGATTTCGCATGCAACGGCCGTGTGGATGTCGGTCCCTTTGGCGAACGCTTCGCAAAGGACCGGGTCGCCGCAGAAGTGGGCGAGCATTCGGAGTTCGATCTGCGAGTAATCCGCGCAGAGGAATTGCCAACCCGGCTCCGAAGGAATGAAGGCTCGGCGGACGCGATGGCCTTCAGTGGTTCGAATCGGAATGTTCTGGATGTTCGGATCGCTGCTGCTGAGCCGGCCGGTCGCGGCGACGACTTGATTGAAGCGGGGATGAATTTTCCCCGTGTTGGGATTCACGAGTTCCGGC
>JAYVQJ010000446.1:0-7928 GCA_043777235.1 Planctomycetia bacterium | reverse complement strand
AAACCGGACGCTAGCGCGTTCCGGCTCATCGAGCTGACCTGAATTCTTGGCTGTGACAGAGTACTCGGACGAATCGACCGACCCGGAAGGGGTCGAGCGACGGTGACTGGTTTAAGACGTGGTTGACCGGCTTGCGCACAGGGCCGTACATTCCGGCCGATTCGTGAATTTCGCTTCTGTTAATTCCTCTTGTGCCAACTCGGCCTGCCTCGTTGCTCACCATGTCCAACTCCGATTCGCCTCCTCCCACCACGCCCACGCCCACTGGTCCGAAGTCCCCGGAGCCCGCCAAGCGGCCGGAGAAATCGCCGTCGTCGGGGAACGTCTTCTGGTATTTGATGCTCGGCTTCGTGTTCGCCGCGATTGCCTACACATGGTCGACGCGGCCCAAGAACCCTACCACGATCTCGTTCAGCGAGTTTTTGGACGGACTCAAAGGGGACGATCCCAAATTCAGCAAGGTCAACGTTCAGGAATTAGTGATTGATCGCGGCTACGTCACCTTTCAATCAGAAAAGAATGGCCCGGACGGTGAGGCTCCCAAATCCGCGACGCACTATCAGGTGCCGATTGAAAAGCTTTTCGAGCCGGACCAAAAGCGGTTGCTCGATCTGTTGGAATCGAAAGACATCCGACACAGCTACACGAAGCCGATCTCGCCGTGGCCCGAATTGATTTTCTACACAGCGTTCCTCGTTCTGGTTTTGGTCTCCTTCCTGTTCATGCTGCGCCGCCTCGGCGGGCCCGGAGCGGCGATGTCCTTCAGTCGCAGCCGAGGCAAACTGTTCGCACAAGAAGATGTCAAAGTCACGTTCTCCGACGTCGCCGGCATCGACGAAGCCGTCGAAGAGCTGAAAGAAGTCGTCGAGTTCCTGCGGACTCCGCAAAAGTATCAAGCTCTCGGCGGACGCATTCCGCGCGGAGTGTTGTTGGTCGGGCCTCCGGGCACCGGCAAGACACTGTTGGCGAAAGCGGTTGCTGGTGAAGCGGGTGTGCCGTTCTTCAGCCTCAGCGGTTCGGACTTCGTCGAAATGTTCGTCGGCGTCGGAGCGGCTCGCGTGCGCGACATGTTCCAACAGGCCGGGACTCGTTCTCCCGCGATCATCTTTATCGACGAACTCGACGCGCTCGGCAAAGTGCGCGGCAGCGGAATGCCCGGCGGACACGACGAACGCGATCAAACGCTCAACGCACTGCTCGTCGAGATGGACGGTTTCAGCTCCGATCAAAGCGTCATCGTGATGGCCGCGACCAATCGACCGGAAACGCTCGACCCCGCCCTGCTCCGCCCCGGACGCTTCGATCGGCATGTTCTCGTCGATCGTCCCGACATCCGCGGCCGCGAGGCGATCCTGAAAGTCCACGCGAAGAAGGTCAAAGTCAACGAGACCGTCGATCTCTTGCGACTGGCGAAGTTGACTCCCGGCTTCGTCGGTGCGGACCTCGCGAACCTCGTCAACGAAGCGGCACTCTTGGCCGCTCGCGGGGACAAGAAATTCGTGACGATGCACGAGTTCGAAGAGGGCATCGACCGCGTCGTCGCTGGTCTCGAAAAGCAAACGCGGATCATTCCCGAAGACGAAAAAATCCGCGTCGCGTATCACGAGTGCGGTCACGCGCTCGTCGCGTGCTGCCTGCCGCACACCGACCCGGTTCACAAAATCTCGATCATCCCGCGCGGCCTCGGAGCACTCGGCTACACGATGCAGCGCCCGGAAGGGGATCGCTCGCTGGCCACGCAGTCCGAACTGCATCACCGCATCTGCGTGCTGCTCGGAGGGATCGCGGCCGAACAGATCGTCTTCAAAGAAACGTCAACCGGCGCGCAGAACGATTTGCAACGCGCGACCGACACCGCTCGCCGCATGGTCACCGAATTCGGAATGAGCCCCAAGCTCGGCCGCGTCTATTACAGTGAATCTCGGCGCTCTCCGTTCCTCGGCACCGGCACGACCTCCGATGCCGTCCACAGCGAGGACACCGTCCGCGAGATCGACCTCGAAGTCCGTCGCTTGATCGACGAGTCCGCGACCATCGCGCTCGACATTCTCAACGAACGCCGCGAAGTGCTGGAGCACATGACGAAAGACTTGCTCGAAGTCGAAGTCATGGACGCCGACCACCTCAAACGGATCCTCGACGAGCACAAGACCGGCCCGCAGCTCGTCCCCGGCACATTCGCTCAACCCGCGTCCGAACCGGCCAGCAGCGACGCAGCCTCGACCGGTTTGCGCGAAGCGGCTGAATAAAGTCGATGGCCGCCTTGAACGCGAGTCGCAGGAGCGACTCGCCTACGTAGCTCAGTCATTCCATGACTGAGATTCCAAGCGGCACGAATGAGCTTCACTCGACGGTCATTTCAGCAACGCGCGCATGCCGTCCATCAGCACTCGCTCGACCTGCGGCGCGGTATTCGATGAACTTGGCTGAGTCTCATAGCCCCCTTGCGAGTACGCGACCTCGGTGCCAATGTAGCCCGTGCCGTAATCACCGTACGCGGCCATGCAAACCGTGTCGTTGGGCCGCATCAGTTGTGCGGCCAGTTGGTATTCAACAAACAGCTCACCCAAGGTCGCCCACTGCAATGCCGAAACCAATCAAACAGGCTCGTTGACGAGACTTTTTGATTGCCGATCGTCTGCGCGTCGCGATCCACGGATACAACACCATGACCGATGTCTCCACTCTGCTGCGCGAGCTGAGTGACACTCTCTCGGCACTGAGTTGACTCAAACTGAACGGTTCTGTTTTTGCCCCGTCAGGGACACTCGAAAATAGCCCAGCACATGAGTGCTGGGTCACAAGGGATGATTGAAATTTGAGTCCCGCCAGGGACGACAGAGTGATTCGCTGAATCTGTCGTCCCTGGCGGGACTTTGTCCGTTCTTTTCCACGTTGTCCCAGCACTCACGTGCTGGGCTATTTTCGATCCGTCCCTTGCGGGACTCATCAATCACTCAACTTGAGGAGTTGAGATGCACCAGCCATCACGACGACGTCGCTTCGATGGGGCGTCACGTTTTTGGAGAAGGACGCGGCGGAGCTTGTCGATACACTGCTCGGCGTTGTTGTTCGCCAATTGGCTTGTCGCCAGGAGACCGAAGAGTGCTCACTGTTCCATCGCACTGTCAGTATCCCATGAAGCGACGCGAGGCGCTGCAGATCGGTGCAGGTTTGTTCGGTCTGAACTTGCCTGGGTTTCTGCAAGCGGCGACGAGTGGGCCGAAGTCGGATGTCTCCTGCATCTTTCTCTTTTTGGCTGGCGGCGCGAGTCAATTCGAGACGTTCGATCCAAAGCCAAACGCTCCGGCGGAAATCCGAGGAGCATGGAACCCAACGCAAACCAATGTGCCGGGAACTTACATCTGCGAGAAGTTGCCGCTGCTGGCGCAGCGCATGGACAAGGTCGCGATCATCCGCTCTTGGCAAGGAAAGAACGGTGGACACGACACCGGCTCCCAACACGTCACGAGCGGTTTCTTGCCGGCGCGAGGTGGCCAGTACTTTCCAAACTTCGGCTGCCTGATCTCCGCTCTGCGAGGCAACAAGGTCGAAGGTGTGCCCGCTCATTTCGGTTTACCAGTCGCAGCGCGATACACAAACCCGCCGGGATATCTCGGCCCGGCGTTCGATGCGTTCAACGTCAAAGGTGATCCTCAGAAGCCCGACTTGCGAGGAAGTAAGCTCGGCCTCTCGCCGGTGCGGTTCGAGGATCGCCGGTCGATGCTCACACAGTTGGAAAACCTCGCGCGATTGAGCTCACAGCATTCCGGATCGTTGGAAGCTCACGACAAGTTTTCGGACGAGGCGATCGCTCTGCTAACCAGCGGCTCGATGGAGCGAGCGATGAACCTCGAAGAAGAACCGCTCGCTCTGCGCGAACGTTACGGCTTAAACATCTACGGCCAGCGAGTGCTGCTCGCCCGCCGCTTGATCGAATCGGGAGCTCGCTTCGTCACGATCAATCAAGCGGTCCAAGGGGGACTGTTCGGCGACGGAACGACCGACGGGACGTGGGACAATCACCAGTTGCTGTTCGATTCGATGATGTCCTTCGCCGAGCAACCTCCCAAGATCCCCACCGGCTACCCGTGGCATCGCTACTCTGGCCCCGGCAATCTCCCACAGTTAGACATGTCGCTGTCCACATTGATCGATGACCTGGAGCAGCGCGGGTTGCTCGACACAACGCTGGTCGTCGTGATGGGTGAATTCGGCCGCACTCCGCGCATCAACAAAGACGTCGGCCGCGATCATTATCCCAACGCCGGCTGCCTACTGATGGCCGGTGGCGGCGTGAATCGCGGAGCCGTCATCGGCGCAACCGATCGCAACGGCAGCGTCCCTGCTACTCGCCCGTGGGGACCAGAAGATGTCGCGGCGTCGATCTATCACGCGCTCGGCCTCGATCCGCACCGCACCTACTTCCCACGCTTGTCACGTCCCACACCAATCGCCGACGGACAAGTCATTGATGGCCTGTTTGCATAATGTGCGAAATCCGAGGATTAAGAGAAGCTGGTGTTGAGTTTTAGCACAGGTGAGACTGTCATCAAATCACGGCTACAGTCGCACTGTTGGTGTTGGGCGGCTCGGATGAATTCCGTATATTAGCTCCGACCCAACAATGGCGAATTTTCAGATCACGACCAGAATGCCCCGATCAAATGCCAAAGCAGCGCAAGACCTCGATTCCGGTACTGAGTTTATTCAGCGGTGCCGGCGGACTCGATTATGGCTTCGGGCAGGCCGGGTTCGAGACGGTCTTAGCAGTCGATCACGACCGCGCAGCCACTGCGACATTTAATGCGAATTTCGACGGAGATGTCGCGCGGAACGAAGACCTTTCAGCGGTGTCTCCAGCAACCGTGGTCGAGTGGCTGAAAGACCAAAAGGTTAAACCGCGAGGGATCATCGGCGGTCCTCCATGCCAAGGGTTTTCGGTCGGGAACACCAAGGCCAGCCCGGATGATCCTCGCAATCAACTACCGTTCCGTTACTGCGACATCCTCGAATCACTCAATGGCGAATACGACATCGAGTTCTTTGTTTTCGAGAACGTACTCGGACTTCGTTCACCCAAGCACCGTTCGCGGCTTTCTGAGATCGTTGCCAGATTCGAGCAAGCTGGATTTCGGGTGGCTCAAAGTGAGGTTAATGCGGTTCGATTCGGCGTGGCACAAAATCGCCGCCGCTTATTTCTCGTGGGAATCAATCAGTCACTACACCCGGACATAGACTTTCAGTGGCCAACCGGAACCGACGAAGTCCGCACCGTTCGCAGTGTCATCTCTGGATTACCAAAACCGGCCTATCGAACCACCGGAATGCAGCCCCAAGAGATTGACTATCATCGCAATCACTGGACCAGTCCGCCGTGCTCTTCCAAGTTTGAGTCGCAAGATTTCGGCGATGGCCGGTCATTCCGAAGACTCGCTTGGGACGAGCCGAGTTGGACCGTCGCCTATGGAAACCGCGAAATCCACATCCATCCGAATGGCAAGCGGCGTTTGTCGGTCCACGAAGCTATGTTGCTTCAAAGCTTTCCTAAGAAGTTTGTGATCACGGGCAACTTCTGCGAACAGGTCACACAGGTCTCGAATGCCGTGCCACCACGAGTCGCGCGTGCCGTAGCTTCCGCCATCCGCAAACAACTTTTTGAGAAGTAGCGGAAACGACATTGAAGGACTGTTTGTCATGGCTAACAACAACGAGCGTGCCGAGCGCCGTGCCAAACTCCGTAAGCTGGTTGAGTCTGGAAAGCACGGCCGAACTCAGCTTGAGACGGATGAGCGGGTGCTTGCCCGTATCACCGATGGCATCTACCGCGAGCCCGCATCGGCGTTACGCGAGCTGATCTTCAATGCCTACGACGCAGATGCCACGAGCGTCTGGATCACAACCGATGCACCTCGCTTTTCGCAAATTGTGGTGGCGGACGACGGTGATGGAATGACCTTCGATGTGCTCGATCATCTCATTCACCACATCGGCGGAAGCGCAAAGCGAACGAAGGATGGGCCCAAGCTAAAGATCACCGACCCGGACCGCTCGAAGTACAGCAAGGGTGGTCGAAAGTTGATCGGAAAGATTGGCATCGGCCTGTTTGCGGTGTCGCAACTCACTCGGCGATTTCAGATCGTGACAAAACCCCGAGGTAGCGCTTTTCGTTACGTTGCGGACGTTCGTTTGAAGACGTATTCCGAGGATGATCTCGCAGAACTCGAAGTTGACTCCAAGAAGGTTTTCAACACCGGCGACGTCGAAATTTGGAAGGAGCCTGCGGCAGACAAGGATTCACATGGAACGGAGATTGTTCTTCTGGAGTTAAAACAACATGCCCGTGAGTTACTTCAAAGCCGCGAACGGTGGCTGCTGCGTGATGGGCCTGAGGTTGCCGATGACGAGCCGGAATGGGAACCACCTGCGTTTCATATTGGGAGCATCGACCCCAAGAATCCGAACCTGGTTCAACGAGACGCAAAGTTGCCGTGGGACGATACTGCCGATTCCCCGGACACCAAATTCCGAAAGTTGTATCAAGCGATTCTCGACCAAGTGACGGAGACACGTCCCGCTCCTGAATTGAGAAAGGCCGTTGATAACTACTTGCGGACGCTGTGGACGCTCGCGCTCTCTGTGCCGATTGACTATGTCGAAAAACACCCGTTTGATCTCACCGGAAGCGACAATGTTCGAGTTTTCTTGCTTTCAAATCGGGATCGAGATGCAGCCGTGGAGTTGAAGCTCAAGTCATGCCAGTCGGTTCGAGATGCGGCCAAGTTGAGTACGAAGTCTGTTGTCGATGGATTCAAAGTCTTCGTGGATGGGGTCCAGTTATTACGGCCAATTCGATTTCGCGACTTACCAATCAAGAGCAAAGCAAAACAGACGACGCCACTGTTGTTCATCGCCAAGTGCCATCCGAATCTCAGCCAGTTTCCTGCCGACACTCTCGGTGGCCGAGAACTCGCTTTTGAAGGGTACTTATTCTGGACTCCGACGGTTGTTCCAAAAGAGAACAACGGCATCATCCTGCGGCTTGGTAACGCCACTGGAAAACTATTTGACGATACCTTTCTGGGATACGAGGTCTCAGAGCAAACTCGGCTTCGGCAGATCACCGCAGAACTGTTCTTCTCTGAGGGACTCGATGCCGCATTGAATATCGACCGAGAGTCATTCAATACCGCGCATCCTCATCACCAGTTCGTTTCCCGATGGGTTTACAGGGCATTGCGCCATTTGGCGTCCAAGCACAAAGCAATCGGTTCCGAACTCAACGCTGTAAGCCGCCAACAGAAAGTTCAAGCCGCTCGGAAAATGCTTGAAGTCGTTGTCGATGAAACATGGAGCAAGGCACCGGAGGCTGGTGACGATGAGCCTCCGGAAGTTGTATTCGTCGATGACGACAAATCGCTTTTCGCAAAACAGCAGCGCAAGGAAGGCGTCTTGGTCTTTCCAAATCGAGTGCTCGCCGACTATCCACAATCGCAGCGCACTGGTGCTGTGAATGCTGCTGAGAAGAAACATTTTGAAGAGCAGCTCAAAGCCGTTGCTCAAGTCTTGGAAGGATACGGCTTACTGCGGCAGCTCACTTACAAGCAACAACAGGAACTGCTTCAAGCCATCGCCCGAGTTTTTCTGACGGGAGGTGACTCGTGAGTTCGAGTAATTCTTCTGGAGACGAATTCGCAGACGCCGAAGACCTTTTTCCCACGGATGAAGTTGCAGAACGTGAGCCGCTGTTGCCTATTGAGCCGGATCGAGAGCCCGATCCTTGGCACAAACCACGCAAGCAATGGATTCGCAGCGAACAATGGGGACGATTGACAGGCCGACTGCTTGATAACCTCAATCTGGATGGCCGCTCCCTTCGTTATCTCACGCTTCCCGGCCGGTATCTTCTCGATGTCCGCCATCTGCAC
>JAYVQJ010000445.1:0-7933 GCA_043777235.1 Planctomycetia bacterium | reverse complement strand
CGACCGGTGCGGCGGGGACGCGTGACGACGGCGGAGAAGATCAAGCTAGCGAAGCGGACCGAGAAGGTGTTCCCGGCTGGCGTCGCCGAGGCGGATTGTCAACTCTCTCACACGCGGCCGGTGTGGCGGTTGGAGGAAGGCCGCGCGGTGCTGATTGCTTACGAGATTTATCGCGGGCCGAAGAATCAGTACGGCCAGATTCCCGGCGTGTTGGGTCGCAGCGAATTCGGCTTGGAGATCGTCATCTCCATTGGGTATCAAGTGCATCTGGTCGGCTTGTCGTTCGACAAAGTCTGCTTGCTGATGAATTTCTTTCAGAATCTGCCGCTCCGCAAATCGCAGGTGGACGCGCTGCTGAACCAATTGGCACGGCATTGGTCCGGCGAGTTCGAGCGGCTCTGCACGTTGCTGGCGAACTCGGTGGTGGTGCATGCGGACGAAACGAGCTGGAGCCTCAACAGCGTCTGGGCGTTTCTGTCGGAAAAGGTCCGCGTGCTGTTTTTCGGCGTGTACAAAGACGCGGCGACGTTGCAAGCGATTCTCGATCCGGCGACGTTCGCGGGGCTGGTCGTCAGCGATGACGCGGCGGTCTACGCGAATTTCACACAGGCGCAAAAGTGTTGGGCTCATCTGCTGCGGAAGGCGTTCAAGCTGACGCTGCTGGAACCGGACAACGCCGAGTACCGCGACTTCGCCGATCGCCTGCTGGAGATTTATCGGTCGGCGTGCCGCGTGCAGCGTGATGGCCGACTGAGCGACGCGGGCCGCGCGCGGAAGGTCGCCGAACTGGACGATGAAATTCTGGACCTGTGCGTTCCGATGTGGCTCGCCGAACTGCCGCCCAGCAGCGGCGCGGCGAATGACTTCCGCTTGCTGTGCAACGAACTCATGCGGCTGATGCTGGCTCAGGAATTGTTCACGTTCGCCACCGCCGCCGCGACGACCACGCCCGCGGGAGCAACTCAGCCCGTGTCCGGGACGAACAACGAAGCCGAACGAACGCTGCGTTCCTCGGCCACCGCCCGCAAAACCGGCCGCACGAACAAAACGCTCCGCGGCGCGCGGCGACAAACGATCGTCGTCAGCGTGCTGGAGTCCCTGCGCTGCTTCCTGCCGCGCTTCACGTTGACGACCGTGATCGCCGAAATTCAACGCTGGAGCGACACGGGCCAAAGTTGTTTCGCCAAACTGATGAAACAGCTCAGGCTCAAACTCCCCACCCAGTCACTCCTCGACCGCCTGCTTCCCCTTCCCAGCGGTTGACCAACCACCAACTCTCACGGGTCCGCCCCAGCCCTTCAACACCCCGCCCACACATCGCCGACCGAGTCGTGCGAAACTGAGATTTCAAATTCTCGGAACGCTTCACGCTGCGCAGATTGGACAGCTACATTTCATCCGCGCGCGGATCGTCGGGTCATCGGGATGCCGCGCGGCGGTGAGGCCGTTCAATTCGCGAAGCAACTCGAACTCGGCCGCTTGCTCTTCTTGAAAGACCTCCGGGCCGGGCGAGGCGTAGGGCAGGGGGAGGTTCGCGTCGAACTTCAGATGCACGGCGTTGTGTTCGGGGCCGAGGTACGCTCCGTTCTGAGCACCGCGCCCCCCGCAGCAGACGCCGGGTGGTTCGCCGATCGCGACGAAGCTCGGCAGGTCATCGTTGAGCGTCCCTAATCCGTAATGCACCCACGAGCCGATGCTCGGATGATAGCCGTCGAAGATGTGATGTCCGGTGTGCATCTCGTACTGTGCCGCGTGATCGTTGTCGGTACACCAACACGACCGCACGACTGCGATGTCATCAATCATCGAACCGACATACGGCCACCAATCGCTGACCTCGATGCCGCTCTCGCCGCGAGGGCGATAACCAATCTGCATCGGATACAGCTTGGCCATCAATTTGCGAGGGCCGCCCGCGAAGTCGCGCACGTTCTTCCGATAGTGCGGCGACTTGAGGACTTGATCGGCGACGGGAGATTCTTCGATCGTCATGCCGGCGTACTTCGTGAGCGCCGGTTTTGGATCGAACGACTCCATTTGACTAACTCCACCAGACATGAAGAGCCAAATGACATTCTTGGCCTTCGGTGTCTGATGCGCCTGGCCGTCGATCACATTGCGAGCCGCCGTCTCGTCGCCGCGAGTGATGCCGTCGCGATGCAGCATTGCTCCGGCCGCGAGTCCGGTGAAACCAAGCGCGGTATCGGCGAGAAAGCTACGGCGTGTGCGACCGCAGGGAAACGGATTCGATTTCATCGAGGTCTTTCCGCGTGTGGTTGATAGGGACGTAGGATGGCCGCCCTCGGCCGTCCGTGTTTGGGGACGAATCCATGCGGGACGGCCGAGGGCGGCCATCCTCCATCCGCGCGAACACGGTCATCGTATCGTCACAAAGTCCTGATGGTTCAAGAGGACGTGGACCAGATTTTCGCGTGCTCGCAGACGCGGGTCCGTGCTCGGTGGGATTGAGGTCGCCAGGCCGGTCGGAGTGCGAGTCAGTTTGTTCGGATCGGTCAGCAGTGGAGCTTGGCGTTGCAGAAACTTTTCGCTCGACACGAGTTCGTCAGCGTGCGGAGCGCGGGCGAGGACGGTTTCAAATGCGGCGTGAATGAAGTCGGCGTCGCTGATCGGAGCGGAACCGGATTCTGATTGCGAAAGTCGGCGGGCGATCAATCGAGACTGCGTCAGCGCGACGGGACTGTTGGCGAGCGACAGCGCTTGCTGAGGCATGATGCTGTCGGTTCGCTCGAAGCATTCAGCGGCGGAAGGGCCGTCGAAGAGTTCCAGCATCGTGGCTTGGTCGTCGGGAGTGTGTCGAAAATAAAGGCTACGTCGCGGTGTCGTGTCAGCAGCGGCCTGTTCGAGTTCTGGGCCACTGAAAGTTCGATCGAGTCCGTTGGTCAGCGACCAGAGCGTGTCACGCACGACCTCGGCTTCCATGCGGCGGATGTTGGCTCGCCAGAGGGTTTTGTTTTCCGGATCGCGTTTCGCGTTCTGCAAACTAGCACGACGCGCGAGCGAGTGGTCGGCAGACGATTGGCTCTCGACCCCTCGCTCGCGCGTCGGGCTAGTGTCGAAGGTCGCTCGGCGATACGCCGCGCTCGTGACCATCAGCCGATGCAGGTGCTTCATGCTCCAACCGGATTCCATGAATTCGACGGCGAGCCAATCGAGCAGGGCAGGGTGGATCGGCGGTTTGCCGTTGAGTCCGAAGTTGGCGACGCTCGGCACAAGCGCGGCTCCGAAGTGACGTTTCCAAATGTGATTGACCGCCACGCGAGCGGTCACCGGGTTGTCTTTGTTCGTTAACCAACGCGCGAGCGCGAGTCGTCGGCCAGTGCTGGTGGTTGGATACGTCGGGCCGAGCGGCGTGTAGTTCACGTCATCTTTCGCGGCGTTGACCTTTGCGGCTTCAACCGCGGCGCGAGCGGTCGCGAGTTTGGCTTCGGCGGCTTTGATCGACTCTTCGGATTTCGGATTTGGAATTTGAGATTTCAAATTTGAGATTTCAAATTTGGCGACGTCGAGTTGCTGCTCCGCGCGCAGCGTTTCGAGTTCGGCTTTGGCAAGCGTGACTGCTCGTTCGGCCTTGGAGGCGGCGATCGCATCAACGTAGCCCTCACGCTCCGCGTGAGGAGCCGAGCGGGCGTTGGACGCGGAGTTGTCGTTTGACGTCGAGGACGCGTTCGGCTCGTCACGCGGAGCGTGACGGCTACGTTGGACCGCTCCGTACCTGGCGACCTCCGCCGCAATTCGTGTTTCGACAGCGCTCGCTTCGGCGCGGGCGACCTCAATCGACTTCACGGCCAAGATCTCTTCCGATTCGGCGGTTCGCAGCACCAACCGCAGCTCCTCGACACTCGGCTCGAACGGGGTGATCTTCAGAGAATGAAACTCGGCAACTCCCGCGTGGCACCACAGCGCGAATCGGCCGGGCTGTCGCGGAGCCGGCATCGTGTAGGTCAGCTTCAATTCGCCGTTGAGCCAGATCTTCAGCTCTTGGCCGCGAGCGATGATCTCCAGTGTCGTGTCTTCGTTGGCCTTCACCTTTGCAGGAACGATCCCGGCACCCGGATAGACTTCAGCACCATTGATCCGATGAAAGGCTTGCACCGTTGAGTTTCCGGTGCCGAGTGCCGTGTAGACGGCTTGAGCGTCTTTCAGATCGACCATGTCGAAGAACAAACCGACGGAACCGATTGAGCCACCTTCGAGCGTGCGGTACTTCAGTGTCGCTTTGAAGTCTTGCGGATGATTCGTCAGCGTTGTGATCGTGACGAAGTGGCCCGGTGTTTTGAGTTTGAGCTTTGAATTCTCGAAGGCCCAATCGCCGCTGAGAACTTTCCAGATGTCTTTGTTGTGCGTCGCGAAGTTGTCGTCAATGGAGGATGGGCACTCTTGCCCGTCCTCTTTCTTTTCGGACTCGCGACGGGCAAGAGTGCCCATCCTCCGCGCGACTTCGTCGCGAGCATTGGCCGCATCGGACTCGGCTTTCGTGATGGCAGCGCGTGCGTTGGACAGCAACTCTTCACGGCGGTCGGCTCGCAGGTCGGGGTAGAACGCTTCGAGTGGCAGCGTGATTGGTTCGATGGGAGGCAGGTGGAGATTCAAGACGCTCGGCACGCCGGGCGCGAGCGGTTTGTCGGTGACCGGATTCTTCTCGTTGCCCCGCTCCAAGAGATACGTCGGCGCGGCGAGGTCGGAATCAAAGACGAAATCATCGCCGTCTTTGAGCTTGTTGCCGGGCGGTGCTCCGGCCGGCCAGTTGCCAGTGATGACGTCGCTCTTGCCGACGAGTTGATCAGTGCGGACGTTGTGCGGTTCGAAGAACGCGCGCATCCGAAAGTATTCTTCTTGTGCGAGCGGATCGTACTTGTGATCGTGGCAGCGGCAGCACTTGAACGTCAGGCCAAGGAACGCCGAGCCGGTGAACTCGACCGTGTCGTGCAGCCAGACGTTGCGGTTGAAGACGTAATAGTTGCGACCGAGGAACCCGGTCGCTCGGCCGATGTCTCGATCTCCGGGAGCGATCTCATCGGCGGCGAGCATCTCGACGATCATCCGATCGTAGCCTTTGTCGGCGGCGAGCGACTCGATGATCCAATCGCGCCAGCGCCAGATGTGTCGTCGCGAGTTGCGAAGTTCATTGCCACCTCGGCTGCCGTACCAATCGCTGTACCGCCAGATGTCCATCCAATGCCGTGCCCATCGCCGCGCATGCTCCGGCGATTCGAGCAGGCGATCGACGACACGCTCGTAGGCATCGGGATCGGTGTCGTTCAGAAAGTCATGCAGTTCGTCGCGACTCGGCGGCAGGCCGAGGAGGTCGAGGTAGACGCGTCTCAGCAATGTCGCCTTGTCAGCTTCAGGCAGAGGAGTGAGGCTGCGTGCTTCGTGCTCAGTGGCGAGGAAGAAATCGATGGGATTTGAAATCGGAGATTTCAAATTTGAGATCTCCGATTTGAGATTGGGCATCTTCGCCCAAACGGGCTTCTTGAATGCCCAGTGATCGCGCGGATCGGCGACCAGTTCGTCGTCGGGGGCTTTTGCGCCTGCGTCGATCCAGCGACGCAGCAGTTCGATTTGATCTGGCTTCAACTCTTCGGCATCAATAGGCATTTTCGTGCGGCCGTTCTCACCGAGGATCGCTTCGATCAGCACGCTCTTCGCACTGTCGCCGGCGATAAGAGCCGGGCCGCTGTCGCCTCCTTTGATCGCGAATTTCGCCGTGTCGAGCCGCAAGTTGCCCTTCTGCCGCAGGCCGCCGTGACAGGCGACACACTTGGCGATCAGCAGTGGTTTCACGTCCTTGAGATAATCAACCGGAGCCGCAGACGAGTCGGCCGCAGGCAAGTCGATTCCGTCGGTGAGCAACGAGGTCATCGACAGGCTCAGCAGAGCGAAAAGTAACAGTCCTCGGTACATGAGTGGACCTCTGCGGCAGGACGAATCGCGATCGATCACGTCGAGCATGTTGCCGCAGCCAACCCGGATGCTCAAGCCCGTTCGTGGGCGACACAAGCTGTATTTGGGTCGGCGTGATGAAGCTCGACGGCGTCGACGACCGGAACCGCGACCGTCGCCATGACTTGGTCGAGTTGCTGCACACTGCTCGGTTCATGCCACACGCAATTGCGCCCCGCGAGCTTCGCCGCATAGAGCGCCGCGTCGCCACGTTTGACGAACTCCGCGATACTCTCCCCGGATCGCAGCTCCACGACGCCGATGCTGACCGTCACGTGCAGTTCAATCTCGCCGATGTCACATTCCAGCGCTTCGACCGCGACTCGGCCACGTTCGGCCACACGCAGTGCATCCGGCAGCTTGGTCCGAGGCAACAGGATCGCAAACTCTTCGCCGCCGTATCGGCAGACGATGTCGCAGGATCGCGTGGATCGCTCGAACGTCGCGGCGACTCGCTGCAACATTTCGTCGCCGACTTGATGTCCGTGATAGTCGTTGAACATTTTGAAGTGATCGACGTCCGCCATCATCAGGCACAAGTCGCTGGGACGTCGTTCGATGAGCGAGAACAAGCGATGAATTTCTTCATCGAACGCACGACGATTGGAGACACCAGTCAGTTGGTCGGTGCGTGCCTCCGTCATGTACGACTCAAGCTGAACTTGCTTGACTTCGATCTGCTGCTGAGCCGTCGTCAGCTCTCCGTGCAATTGCACGTTCGCCTCAAAGAGTTGCTTGACCGCACGCAGCACAACCTTGGGATCAGGTTGCTGATTCTTGGCGATATCGTCGTTGATGGTCGCCAAATTCAGTGAGTGCTGATCGACTTTCTCATCGACGTTCGAGGCGACGGCCTGAACATGGCTCATGAATTCGTTCAGCTCTTTGCGTTCGAGTTCATTGCTGAGCCGATTGTCTTCCCGCTCGGCTGCGATCTGGCCGTGATTCAACATGCCAGCCGCCATGTAGCCGATCGCAGCACTCAGCGAAGCCAACACAAAGACCAACAAAATCATGACCGTCACCCCGGAAAGGCCCTGCGGCAGAATGCCCGACAGATTCCAAGGCCAACTCTAGGTCGCGAAAAACGACAGTCAAATCGCGCCCCGCAAATCTCCGGTAACTGCTTGCGAATCGCGGCGGCACCACACCATCGCCACCTGGCTGCAACCGTTCATTCGTCGCTGGGATCGCGACGCAGAAAAGGGAGCTCGGCGTTTCGGTAATCCGGTCTCTCGAGCAGGTCGAGCACCTGATCGACGTACGGAAACTTTTGCTCGGCGAGATGCTCCTTCGTGTAGAGCTTCGCGAAGAAGGCGGATCGGTCGGGGACGGCCTGGACTCCGTGGCCTCCCACTTTGTCGAGCAGCACGTTGTTTTGTCGCATCAATTCGACAACCGCTTGACGACGTTTCGTGATTTCGTCCTCGATGATCTTGCTGAGCAATTCGTCCGACGACTCTTCGCCCTCGTCCAACGTTCGTTCGATGACTCGCAATCGTTTGAGTAAATGCCCGAGCAAGTGCTTCGCGCGCGGGTCGAGGCTGACGGCGACATGATCGAACTCGTGCCGCAGGATGCGACCTTGCCAGACCTCTGGTGATTTGAACGATGCCGGCAATCGGATCAAATGTGTCAGCTCGATCTTCGGTTCCAATTTGGTGATCGCGAGCTTCACGTGCCAGCGACCGCTCTTCCGCGATTTCGTCAGGCTGTACTTGAACGTGTACCGTAACTCCACTTGAAAGTCGGCCCAGCCACGTGCGGCCTTCACGAACTCCAAGTCGGAGTCGTAGACGATTTTGACTTTGCCGTCCTCGATCAATCGCTTGAGTTCTTGCGGCGCGTCGTCGGTGGGAATCGGCTCACGCGTCGTGTCCGGCGGCTTCGTCGCGACCGGATCACTCTGCTCACCAATGCCGACGTTGAAACCGCCGACAACGAGACCTCCCAACAGCGGCAACAGCAG
>JAYVQJ010000444.1:0-2066 GCA_043777235.1 Planctomycetia bacterium | reverse complement strand
GCGCCCACGGCTTTATTCCTTCGTCCCTTCGGGACTGAGAACATGACTTCTCTCTTGAGAGCTTGTTGACTGCTATGTCTTTTCTCCAACCCATCCTGCTCGCCGCGCTGCCGCTCATCGCGCTGCCGATCTTGATCCATCTGATCAACCAGCGGCGGTTTCAGACGATTCGCTGGGGGGCGATGATGTTTTTGCTCGCGGCGAATCGGATGTCGCGCGGGTATGCGAAGCTGCGGCAGTGGCTGATTCTGTTGTTCCGCACGTTGGCGATTGCGGGGTTGATCTTCTGCGTCGCTCGGCCGTTGGCGAGCGGTTGGCTGGGACTGACTGCCGGAGGGCGGCCGGATACGACGATCATTTTGCTCGACCGTTCGCCCAGCATGAGGCAACAAGGTGAGGGGCAGGTTGGCACGAAGCTCGACACGGGGCGGCATCAGTTGGCTCGGACGTTGAACATGCTCGGCTCGGCGAAGTGGGTGCTGATCGAGAGCACTACGAATTTGCCACGCGAGATTGAATCGCCGGATACGTTGCTGAACTTGTCCTCGACCGAACCGGCCAGCGCGTCGGCCGATTTACCGGCGATGTTGCAGGCGGCTCACGATTACGTGCAGGCGAACAAGTCGGGCCGCACCGAGATTTGGATTTGCTCGGACATCCGAGCGAACGACTGGAATGCGGAGAGCGGTCGCTGGGCGACGCTCCGCGATGGGTTTCTCGAACTGACGCAAGGAGTCCGGTTTCATCTGCTGGCGTATCCACAGGTGCCGGCGGGCAACGTCGCGGTGCGAGTGACCAACGTGCGTCGGCAACAAAGCAGCGACAGCGCCGAGTTGCTCGTGTCGCTCAAGCTGACTCGCGAAGGCGAGGAAAGTAACCCGACGCGTGAGCGAGGGGCGGTGACGACGAATGAAGACCCCTCGCTCACGCTTCGGGTTAATGTGCCGATCTCATTCGAGATTGAAGGAGCACGGTCGGAAGTCACCGTCGAGATGACCGGGCCGTCGTTTGAACTCAAGGACCATCGGATTCCGATCGAGCGGTCGAAGGAGCGCGGCTGGGGGAAGGTCTCGATTCCGGCGGACGCGAACTCGGCGGACAACGATTTCTATTTTGTGTTCGATCAACCGGCGGTACGGCAGACGATCGTTGTGGCCGATGACGCGAATGTCGTCCGGCCGTTGCAATTGTCGGCGGCGATCTCGCCCGACCCGGCGGTGAAGAACACGGCCGAGGTCATCACGACCGATCAACTGCCGACGGTTGAATGGGACAACGTGTCGCTGTTGCTCTGGCAAGCTCCGCTGCCGGATGGCGACGCGGCCGCGAGCGTGCAGGCGTTTGTCGATCGAGGTGGTCGAGTGGTTTTCTTCCCGCCGCAAGCCGTGAGCAGCGCGGAATTCGCGGGAGCATCCTGGCAGAGTTGGACCGAATCGCCGGACGGCATCGCGGTCGAGACATGGCGAGGCGATCAAGACTTGCTGGCGCACACGCAAAGCGGAGCGGCGTTGCCGGTCGGTGCCTTGGCGATTCGTAAGCACTGCGGCCTGTCGGGTGAGCATACGCCGCTCGCGACGCTCAAAGGCGGAGCGCCGCTGTTGGCTCGCGTGACGACGAATCGCGGCGGCGTCTATTTCTGTGCGACGACGCCCGCGATGACCGATTCGTCGCTCGCGGAGAACGGCGTCGTGTTGTACGTGCTGGTGCAACGAGCGATCGCGCTCGGAGCGTCGGTGCTCGGCAACACTCGACAGCTTGTCGCAGGAGATGTCTCCGGCGAACAACCCACCGCGTGGCAACAAGTCGCTGGTCCGCCGGAAGCGATCTCGACCGAGTTCGCCGTGCATGGCGGTGTCTATTCCGCTGGCGAACGACTGCTGGCCCTCAATCGCGCGGCGGCGGAAGATCAAGCGTCGGTACTGCCGGATGCTCGTGTCACTGAATTGTTTCGCGGACTCGACTTCGCTCGCGTCGATGACAAAGCCGGTAACCTCGCCGCGTTGATTCAAGAGATTTGGCGTCTGTTCCTCGTGGCCATGATGATCGCGTTGATCGTCGAAGCGGCT
>JAYVQJ010000443.1:0-7940 GCA_043777235.1 Planctomycetia bacterium | reverse complement strand
TTCCCTGCTCCCGTCCTAATCCGTGTTCAATCCGTGTTTCATCCGTGGCAAAAAAATGTTCCCCGAAGTGACCTCCTTGGATGACCGAATGAGCCTTCGTCAATGGGTTCTCAATTGACCGAGGGAGTTGCTGCAAGTTCGCGAGGGCCACCGATCAGCCTTTGGATCTGTCGATGCGGTGTCTTCGGTCTACCTCGCTGACGGTTGGAATCAAAGGCACATTGGCCGGGTGGGTGCGATCTCTATTTTGTGGCTCTCCGTCATTCGTGTTGGAGCGCATTCATCAGCCGCAGGGCGCTAGCCCCGGTTCAGTGAAAACAAACCGGGGCTAGCGCCCTGCGGCTGATTTGCCACAATGGTCAACACGAATGGCAGAGAGCCTATTTTGTCTTGATCTGCTTCATCACGGTTTCGTCGAGTGGACGCAGACCCTCGTCAGGTTTGATGGCATAGAAGCCGACGTGGTAGTGGGCGATCTTGCCGTCAGGGTCGATGACGACCCACAGCGGAAGTTTCGCTCCTAGCTTGCGCGGGTCGCCAAACTTAGCGATGAGCGTGCCGTCGTCGGTCGCGATCGGATAGCCGAGGTTCATGAACTCGCGCAGCTTGCGGACGGAACGCAACGCAACGGTCGTCTTCGCGGGATCGGCGAAGCTCTCGTTGGTCGCGACACCGATGACTTCGATGCCGTATCGCTTGCGCTTGTTCGACAAGAAATCGAGATAGCCGACTTGTCCGTAAGGCTCGGTGAGCGGGTCGCTGTCGTAGTCCCAGAAGTGCAGCACGACGATTTTGCCGGCGAGGTCTTTGGAGTTGATCGTTTTTTTGTCGAGCGTCGTCAGTTCAAAGGCAGGGGAGGGCTGTCCGATGAGTTTTTTGCTGACGCTCGCGACATCGTCGGCTCGTTGCGTTTGCGATTTCACATCACGGCTGACCACGGCAGCCAGCGGGGCGAGCGAGGTTCCTTCGGAGGATGTTTGCAAGGAGTCGATGACTTTCTTCGCGGAGGCGATTTGAGCTTCGCTGAGTTCCGCTTTGGTTTCTCCGTCGGCGCGATTCATTTGCGATTTGAGGTCGCTCAGGATTTGAAACGGTTTTTGCACCTTGGCCAGCGTGGCGGCGTCGAGTGGTTTGAGCGATTCCAATTCCAGCTTCAATTGGAACTCGTCACCGCGGCCCATGATGACTTGCTGCTCGGCAGCGACTAGCAGCGTGCTGTCGGCTTGCGAGACCCACAGCTTTTGCTTGCGGCCGTTGTTCGTCGAAACGCGAATCACGACGCACTCGCGGTCCTTCAGTTTCTTCGTTCCCTCGGCCACTTCGTAGGAGTAGGGGCCAGCGACCCAATCGTCCTCGCCGTCCTCGCCCAGCTTTTCAGGATGCTCGAAGAACGGCTGTCGCAGCGTGATCGGGTTGAGATGCCCTTCGTGTTCGGCGAGGACTCGGATCGCCGCGTCATTCGCGGCTTTATGCTTGCTGTTGAGTTCGAGCGTACCGAAACGTTCCGGCCACGCCCAACTTCCGCCTCCTCGTTCGTCAGTGAGATATGTGAGCTTGGTTCCGTCGGCCTGTCGCGCCGCGACGACGTAGAGCGTGAATTTCTTGTACGGCTGCTCGGCCGCACCGCGAGTGACTTTCGCCAGCGTGCCGGCGTATCGCAGTTCCACAGCCGGACCGTCGCCGAGCACATCGGTTCCGGAAGACAACAACGCGGTCACAAGCATCCATTGACTGACGGCAAGCACGGCGAACTCCTTTGAGAAGGCGAGCCTCTGGCGCGGGCCGGAGGCTCGTGGTAGATCGCGACAAGCCGGCTCATGCCGACCACTCGCCGACCAAAATTTCGGTGCGGATTGTGGCGGCAATCCAGGCGACCCACAAGCGGCCAACTTGCGGCGATGGAAGGGGCGACCATACCTTGACGCAACAGGGCAGGGGACCGCGTCGCGAATCCTCTCGCTTGGCGAGAGGCCGGGAGAATTCATCGTGGCAGACGACAAGACAGCACCAGCCGCCGACGACAATAAGATCGACCACTACGTCAGGCTCGGTACGATCGCGATGGGCAAACACGCTCAGGTCTTGGAGGTTCAAGAAGAGAACACCACCAACCGCTTCGCCATGAAAGTGCTGCTGTCCGAGGCAATGAAAGATTCCGAACAAATCGCGATTCTGAAATACGAGGGAAAGGTCGCGCAGGCGCTGGATCATCCCAATCTCATCAAGTGGATCGCGACGGTGCATCGCAAGACCAACATTTACTTGATCCTGGAACTCTTCAAAGCGCCGAACTTGAAGTCCTCGATGATGACCGACCTCGTCGGCGTTCAGACTCGACTGCGCAAACTGATTGAATGCACGTGCTCCGCGCTACACCACATGCACGAGAAGGGCTGGGTCCATCTGGACGTCAAGCCGGACAACATCTTGATGAGCCGTGCGTCGGAAGTTCGCGTCATCGACTTCTCGCTCTCCGAGAGAATCAAAGGAGCGATCGGTAAGATGTTCGGCGGCAAGAAGGACATCGGTGGAACGCTGACCTACATCGCTCCCGAAACGATCAAAAAGGAGGCGGCAACACCACAGACCGATATCTACAGCTTGGGGATCACGATTTACGAATGCCTCACGGGAACAATGCCGTTCAAAGGGAGCACTCCTAAAGACCTGCTGATGAAACATCTGGCCGCGATCCCCCCCAATCCAGTGGATCTCAACAAGAACGTCACTCCGGAAATGGATCGCATGGTGATGCGGATGCTCGCCAAGAAGCCGAAGGACCGGCAAAAGAACATGCAAGAAGTTCTGGCCGAGTTCCGCAACGTGCAGCCCTTCAAAGAAGATCCTGAAAAGCTGCGCGATCTCAAACGTGCCGAAGAGAAAGCCACCGAAGGTCAACAGAGTCTCGGCAAGCGGCTCGATAGCCGAACAGATCACGCTCGCGCGGAACGAGCCAAGACGGACCCCGAATTCGCGAAGACACTCGAAGCCAAACCGAATCCCTCAACGCAACCCCAAGCCGCGAAGCCTGAGCCAGCCAAACCAAAGTCCGAAGCGAAACCAAAACCCAAGCCCGCTCCCATGCCGATGCCGCAGATGCCTCCCGGCTATGCACCGCAGATGCCGTTTCCTCCGATGCAAATGCCGCAGATGATGCCGATGCCTCAGATGATGCCCGGTCAATACGCGCCCATGCCGGGCTACGGATATCCCGGGATGCCTCAACAGATGCCGGGATATCCTGGGGCAGGGGGGGCAATGCCCGGAAACACAATGCCTGGAATGCCGATGCAAATGCCAATGCAACCCGGTGCCATGATGCCGCAACCAGGGATGTCCATGCCTGGAATGCCGCAGCCCGGAATGCCAAACGTGCCGCCTCAGATGATTCCGCAACAGACAAACCCGGCAGCACAACCACCACCTGCACCAACTCAACCAGTGCCTGCGCCGGCCCGTCCAATTCCCGGTTCACATGTGCGTCCCGGTCAGCGCCCCGAGCCGCCACCGTCCGCGAAAGATGTCGACGACCTGCCGATGATGGATGAACTGCCCGACGTTCTGTGACGGCGGCTCATTCGCACCGCTCAACAATTCACCTTGCAAAGACAAATCGAGTTTGCGACCGTCCCGCCTTCCATCACGAGCATTACTTCAGAGGTTCCCCAATGTCTGCGGACAACGCGAGCAAACCCGGCGATCCGGCGTCAGTCAGTGATGACTCTTTGCCGCTGGACGGTCATCGTCCGAATCCCACGAACCGCATTCCGTTGCCGTTCGAAAAACCGATCGTCGAACTGGAACAACAACTCGCGAAGCTCGAAGCTCAGCCACATCCTTCCGCCAATATTAAAGAGACGATCCGCAACATGCGGTTGGAAATCGCGAGAGTCACACGCGACATCATGGATCACCTCGATCCCGCCGATGTGGTGAAGCTCGCTCGTGACAGCCACCGGCCACAGACGCTCGACTACCTCGAACTGATCTTCGACGAATTCATCGAATTGCACGGCGATCACGCCTATCGCGACGACCGAGCGATCCTCACCGGCTTCGCCAAGATCGACGACCAACGAGTCATGTTCGTCGGCCAGCAGAAAGGCCGGAACCTCAAGGAACGGACCGAGCACAACTACGGCATGGCTCATCCCGAGGGGTATCGTAAAGCACTGCAAAAGATGCAGCTCGCCGCGAAGTACAAGTTGCCGATCATCAGCTTCATCGACACCGGCGGCGCGTATCCCGGCCTCGGAGCCGAAGAGCGCGGCCAGTCGTATGCCATCGCCTACAACCTCCGCGAGATGTCACGCATCAATACGCCGATCGTCTGCACGGTGATCGGGGAGGGGGGCTCCGGCGGAGCGCTCGGCATCGCGATCGGTGACCACATCGCGATGTTGCAGTTCGCGTATTACTCAGTCATCAGTCCCGAAGGCTGTGCCGGCATCCTCTGGAAGCACGCCAAGCACGCCGACCTCGCCGCGCGAGCGTTGCGGTTCACCTCTAAAGATTTGCTCGGCTTCGGAGTCATCGACGAGATCGTTCCCGAACCGCTCGGCGGAGCACACCGCGACCATCGCCGCATGGCCACGACTTTGAAGATGTCTTTGACCCGCGCCCTCCGACAGTTGGAAACGCTCCCGCGCGACCAACTCGTCCAACGCCGTTACGACAAGTTCCGCAAGATGGGACAGTTCGAGGAAACAATCGCAGGGTGAGCACTCACATGCCCGATCATCCACTCGCCCCCGCAACGCTCGCTGCTCAGGGACTCGGCTTCATCGAGCCGGTCACGAAGGCCGTCGTCCAGCCGATTCACGTCTCGACCACCTTCGAGCGTGACGCCGACAACCAATACAGCGCGGGGCGCTGCTACTCGCGAGCCGACAACCCGTCGTACGATCAAGTCGAGGCGACACTCGCCGCGTTAGAGCAGGGGACCGATGCCCTGGTCTTCTCGTCCGGAATGGCCGCCGCGACCGCCTGCTTCCTGGCCCTCGATCCCGGCGATCATGTCATCGCCCCGACCGTCATGTACTGGGCGCTCCGCAACTGGCTGACGACGTTCGCTCGACGTTGGGGACTGGAAGTCTCGCTGGTCGATACGACAAAGCTCGACGACCTCCGCGCCGCGATCCAACCGGGACGAACGAAACTCGTCTGGCTGGAAACTCCCTCGAACCCGCTCTGGCATGTCACCGACATCGCCGCCGCCGCCGACATCGCTCATCAAGCCGGCGCTTTGCTGGCCGTCGATTCGACTGTCGCCGCGACCGTCTTCACTCAGCCGCTGACACTCGGTGCCGACGTCGTCATGCACGCCGCCACAAAATATCTCAACGGCCACTCCGACCTCGTCGCCGGAGCACTCATCGCGGGCCCGACGCTTTGCAAGGCAGGACGGCTGATGCTCCCCGTAGACCGGACGCCCACGTCCGGTCAGCCCTCGATTTGTCCGGACGTAGGCGTCCGGCCTACGGACTTGTTCGCACGACTCGCCGCCGATCCTGACAGCTACTGGAAACGAGTCCGCACGATCCGTTCGCAGTCGGGCGGTGTGCTCGGATCGTTCGAGGCTTGGCTGTTGATGCGCGGTCTGCGAACTCTGCACCCGCGAGTCCGCTGGGCCGCCGCGTCGGCTCAAAGTTTGGCCGAGCGACTCGCCGAGCATCCCGCCATCGCCGAGGTCTTGTATCCCGGCCTTCCAAGTTTCGCCGGCCACAAAATCGCTCGCCGTCAAATGACCGGCGGCTTCGGAGCGATGCTTTCAATCCGCCTCAAAGCCGGCGAGACCGCCGCCATCGCGACCGCTGCAAACGTCAAAGTTTGGAAACGAGCCACATCGCTCGGTGGCGTCGAAAGTCTGCTCGAACACCGAGCCAGCATCGAAGGTGCTGGCTCACCATGCCCGCCTGACTTGCTCCGCTTGTCGGTCGGAGTCGAAGACGAGAATGATCTCTTCGACGATCTCGTTCAGGCTCTCCGTTAGTGGCGGATGCGACTCGCATTCGTCGTCACCCCAGCTCTCAAGACTTGCGGATGCGGGCCGCATCCGCCCACAGCGGCAACGTCCGATAATGTCTGTTATGTTGAAAACCGCCTGCGAGTTTCCGCGAGAAAACCGCATGTTTCAGCAGCCCGGCCGAATGCCGCTGGCCGTCACCCGAAATCCGATTTCGCTTCCACTGCCCCGCTGAGTTGGAAACTGAAATCGGCTTTCGGCCCACGGCCCACGGCGAACGGCCGGAAGGATTTCAGAACTGCTTGTGGCTGTCGATCAGCAGCGTCACCGGCCCATCGTTGACCAGTTCGACATTCATGTGAGTTTGAAAACGGCCGGTCTGAACTTCGATCCCTTGGCTGCGAACTTCGGCGCAAAACGCCCGGTAAAGTTCGTCGGCAATCTCCGGCCGAGCGGCCTGAATAAAACTCGGCCGACGGCCTTTGCGACAGTCGCCCAAAAGAGTGAATTGGCTAACAACCAACACCGCGCCGCCAACTTCCGCCAAGCCCAGATTCATCTTCCCGTCAGCGTCCTCGAAGACTCGCAGTCCAACCACTTTCTGAGCCATGTAGACCACTTCGTTTTGCCCGTCGCCATCCTCGACGCCGAGCAGCACCAAAAAGCCTTTGCCGATCCGGCCGGTGACTTCGCCAGCCACCGTCACCGACGCCCTCGAAACTCGTTGCACGACTGCTCGCATCGCATCCCTTTCGATTCACCAGCGCCCTTGTCGCCGTTCTTTGGACGGCAGCACTTCCAAGCAAGTTGTCCACCAACCGGTGAGGATCGTCGCGATGAACTCATCCGGCAAGCGTTCGTCGCGCATCTCGCGAGCAAGCTGCTCGTGCTCGTAGTCCAAAGGGACAAACTCCACTTCACAAAGCAGGGGAGACCGCCCTGCTCTGTTTTCATCGCCGATTGTCAGCAACGTGTACCAGACATTGGTCTGGCCATCGTTCTCCGGCCGGCCGAGCACTCCGACGTTGATGAAACGCCGGCCACCACGCAACGAGCGTTGCCAGTGAAGACCGGTGTGCGTGCCAAGGATCACGTCGGCATCGAAGTCGTCGCACAGCTTGTCGAGGAATTGCGTGCTGGTTGTCGATTCCCACAAGAATTCGTTCGTGCGACGCGGACTGCCGTGACAGAGCAACAATCGAATGCCTTCAACTTCAAGACGAATCTGCGGTGGCAGAGTTCGCAACCATGCTTGGTGCTCGTCGCTCGTGTGAGCCAGCGTGTAGTCGTAGCTGAGCTGCGCGAAATCGTTGTCTCGCGGATCGGTGTAGCCACAGCGGCAATCGTCGAGCGTGTGGCCGATGCTGTGATCGTAGTTCCCTTGGACGACCGCGATCCCCTGTTCGCGAATCAAGTCGCACGTCCGATTCGGATGCGGTCCAAACGCGCCGAGATCGCCGAGACACCAGATGGCATCGACTCCCCTGCTCCGCGCGTCGGCAATTGCCGTCGCCAGTGCCAGATGATTGCTGTAGATACCGCCGAAGAATGCGAGTTGCATTTCAGTAGCCGTCATCGCTCTGCGTGACGAGCCTTTCGAGTTCGAGTTGGGACGTTTCAAAAACACTTCCGAGCCAGTTGAGAAAAGGCTCATCACGCGGAGCGGTGATGGCTACTTTGGGTTCGTGCAGATGGCTCCGTATTGGTAACAGGTCATGCACGCACCGTGCGACAGAACAAAGCCGCGATTCGCGTCCTTGAGCGACTGCCCCAGGATTGCGTCCGACGAGTCGATCAAGATCGGGCAGACGGCGATACCGCGATCGGTGACAACTCGGCTGTGTTGGCAGATGAGTTTCGACGTGTCGTAAGTGGCGAGCATTTCGGCGGTCACTCGGTCGGACGATGAGTATCCACAGGTTCGATTCGCTTCCGCTCCGAGGAGCAATCGTGGGAGGACTTTCAAACGTGGCCG
>JAYVQJ010000442.1:0-7954 GCA_043777235.1 Planctomycetia bacterium | reverse complement strand
CGACCCTACTTTGGTTGCACTCGCCCGATACCGAACTGGTCGCCGTTGCGGATTGGTTCGTTGCCGCGCCAGTCGATTTCCAGAAGTTTTTCGCTGGCGACGGCAGCTCCGGTTTCGTCGGTCAGGGTGGTGACGATCTGGCGAGTAGCGACGTCGAAGACATCGCCGGTTGAGGGATAGGCCAGCTTGCCGTCGATGGTGAAGGTGATCCAACCTGGTTCGTCGCGGACCTTCGGGCTGGCGACTTGCTTGGGAGGCATGACGGTCGCGTCGAAAATGTGCATCCGCTGGTTGGTCGCGTCGCAGACCCAGATTTCCTTTTCATCCGGAGTCATCCCAATGCCGTGACTCGGACAGCCGTGTCGTTTGACCGGGCCTTTGGTGAAGCCGGCGACTTCGACGCGATGCAACTTTTGACCGGTCTTCAAGTCGCCGATCTCGAAGCCGAGCAACTCGTTGACGTTCACGAAGCAGAGCGACTCGCGACCGTTGACCGTGAAGGGGCGAATGCTCGCACTGAACGGACCGCAGGTGCGGGCGGCCTCGTGCTTGCTCGTGTCGGCGATCGTCAGCAGCGGCGACTTCAGGCCCGCGAGGTACGCGACGCGACCGCTCGGCCCCATGACCGTGTTGTGAGCACCGCTCTTCGGCTCGATCTTGGCCAGCACGTCACCGCTCGCGGCATCGACGACATGCCAGTGATCCTTCTCGAACGACGGCAGGTAAATCACGCTTCCGTCCGGCGAGATCGACATCCGATCGCAGCCACCGTCGTAGGCGCGTTCCCACAACAGTTTCTCGCTGACGAGGTCGAGGCATTGCAGCGTCTTGATCGTGCTGATGTAGATTCGCTTGGTGGCCGCGCTGGCACAGACTCCTTTGACGTTGATCGGCTTGCCGTCGTCGCCGATACCGCCGGTCGGGATGCGCTTCACGAACTTGTGTCCGTGGTCGATGTCGAACACGAGCAGTCCGTGCCCGCCGTATTCGAGCAAATTCCGAATCCCCGGCACCGCGACGTACAACAACCGCCGCTCCTCTTGAGCATCGGCCATCGACGATGCACTGCAAACGATGCCGAGCCACAGAAACCATTTCGTCCAACGCATGTTGTTGTCCTTCAGAATTAGAGTTCAACGGGGAAGTTGAGGGGAGCACTGGGCGCACTCGATCGGGTGGTCACTTGGCGTTCATCCCGAAGGGATGGCAGAAAGTAGCCGGGGGTCGAAGCAACGCGCAGACCCTCGGATCGTTGAAACGACGCCGTGCATCCCAGCGGGATGCCAGAAGTCTCCGATGATCTCGCAGATGCATTCTGGCATCCCTTCAGGATGCGATTCACAACCGACAACATTCCGGTGGTCTCCGCTGCGCTGCGACCACCGGCTACTTTCTGCCATCCCTTCGGGATGAACCGCAATGACTGCGAAAGTCTCAGTGAACTCAATCCCCCCAGGATTCTCGATGAACCAAATTTAGGCAGTCTCGATTTGAGCCGCGTCTTGCAGACAGAGCTCTTGGATGGCGAGTTCACGGATCTTGTACTTCTGGATTTTGCCGGTGACGGTGGTCGGAAAGCTGTCGACGAACTTGATGTAGCGAGGCGTCTTGAAGTGAGCCAAGCTGGCTCGGCAGAAGTCGCGGAGGTCTTGTTCGGCGACGGTACTGCCGGGACGAAGTTTGATCCAAGCAAGGACTTCCTCGCCGTACTTGCGATCGGGGACGCCGACGATCTGCACATCCTCGACGGCGGGATGCTGATAGAGCCGCTCTTCGATTTCGCGCGGGTAGATGTTCTCGCCGCCACGAATGATGAGGTCTTTGAGTCGGCCTGTGATTCGGTAGTAGCCTTCGGGAGTTTTCATGGCGAGGTCGCCGGAGTGGAGCCAGCCGTCGGCGTCGATCGTTTCGGCGGTCTTCTGCGGCAGGTTGAAGTAACCCAGCATCACGACGTGTCCGCGGCTGCACAGCTCACCCGATTGGCCGTCGGGAAGTTCGCGGCCGGTTTCGGAGTCGATGATTTTGATTTCGACGCCCGGCAGAGCGCGACCGACGGTGCCAACTCGCAATTCGATCGGATCGTCGGTGACGGTCTGAGTGACGAGCGGCGAAGCTTCGGTTTGGCCGTAGCCGATCGTGATTTCGCTGGCTCCCATTTCGTGAGTGACTCGCTTCATCAGTTCAATGGGGCAGGGGCTGCCGGCCATGATTCCGGTGCGCAGCGAGGACAGATTTCGCTGCGCGTACTCCGGGTGTTCGAGCATCGCGATGAACATCGTCGGGACGCCGTAGATTGACGTGCAGTGTTCGGACTCAATGGCGGCCAGCGTCGCACCGGCATCGAACGTTTCCGACGGGAAGACCATCGTGCTGCCGAGCGAGACGCAGCAGAGCGTTCCCAAGACGCAGCCGAAGCAGTGATACAGCGGCACCGGAATGCACAGTCGATCGAGCGGCGTGAATCGTTGATTCATTCCGGCGTAGAACCCGTTCACGAGAATGTTCGCGTGCGAGAGCATCGCTCCCTTCGGAAAGCCGGTTGTGCCGGAGGTGTATTGAATGTTGATTGGATCGCTGGCCAACAGCTCGGCTTCTCGGCGAGCCAAGTCGTTCGTCGGCACCGAAGTCGCTCGCGAGAGCATCTTGTCCCAAGTCAGAGTGCCGGGGACGTGGCCTCGTAGCGAGATCAGCCATTGCAGCTTGGGAAGCTGCTCGCTGCGAAGTTCCCCGGCGGATGCGTTCGCGGAATCGGGGCAGGCTTCTTGAAGGATCGCGGCGTAGTCGGCCGACTTGAAGCGATCGCTTAGCGCGAGGCCGCGGACTTCCGATTGAGCCAGAGCGTACTTCAGCTCGGAAGCTCGATAGCTGGGATTGATCGTCACCAGCACGACACCGATGCGAGCGGTCGCGAATTGCAGAATCACCCACTCCAAACAGTTGCCGGACCAGACGCCGAAGTGGTCTCCCCTTTGGAAGCCGAGAGCCATCAACGCGCGCGCGGCGTCATCGACTCGCCGGTCGAAATCGACCCACGAAAGCCGGTCGCCGGTCGCACAGAACACGACGGCATCTTGATCGGGATGCCGCCGAGCGGTCTCGTGCAGAGCCGCTCCGATCGTCCACCCTTTCACCCACGGGACCGCTGAGTCGCTCATGACTGTCCTCCGAGAATGATTTCGTCAGCGAGCATTCGGTAGTGTCCTATTTTCAATGTGGCCCGACGTCGCCGACGTCGGGAATAGCCGACTTCGGCGAAGTCGGCCTACAAATTAGGACACTGCCGAGTATTCTATCGGCTCCCGCGAGACTCGCCTCCCTTCGGCTGGGCTTTAGAATGAACGGGCGTGCCAATAGCTCTCGGCACACTCGAACGTCTTGGATCTTTCGTCCCCGTTTCGAGAATGCTTTTTGAAACGCTGAGGTCGCAGAGAGAACTCACGCAGAGGTCGCGGAGAGTTCTTTGCGGACTCTGCGTTCCACTCGGCGATCTCTGCGTTTCAAAAAAAGCAATTCACAACAGATTCCGATTCTGCCCCTGAGATTCTTCGCATCGGAGTTCGATCGTGTCCGAGGCCGTCATTCTCTCCGCATGCCGCACCCCGATTGGCAAGTTTCGAGGCAGCTTGTCGTCGGTTGCCGCGAGCGAACTCGGAGCGTGTGTCGTGCGTGAAGCGGTCGCTCGCGCGGGGGTCGCATCGCAGGAGGTTGACGAGGTCATTCTCGGCATGGTGTTGCCAGCGGGAGCGGGGCAGGCTCCGGCTCGACAGGCGGCACTGAAGGCTGGACTGCCGGCGACGGTTGGAGCGCTGACGATCAACAAGGTCTGCGGTTCGGGATTGAAAGCCGTGATGCTGGCCGCTCAGGCGATCCGTTGCGGCGATGCGAATGTTGTCGTCGCGGGTGGCATGGAAAACATGAGCCAAGCTCCGTGGCTGTTGCGCCGCGACGGCCCGACGCTCGGCGATCGTTCGCTGATCGATTCGATGCTGCACGACGGACTCGAATGCGCCTTCAGCCGGCAGTCGATGGGAGTCGTTGCGGACAACTTGGCTCGGCGAGCGAACGTCTCGCGCGACGCACAAGATCGGTACGCTATGGAAAGTCATCGGCGCGCCGTCGCGGCCATGAATGCGGGGCTGTTCCAAAATGAAATCGTCGCGGTGTCCGTGCCGAAGAGCGGTCATTCGGTTGCCGTAACGTCCGATGAAGGTCCGCGAGCGGATTGCGATTTAGCTCGGCTGTCTTCGTTGCGTCCGGCGTTTGTCGGCGATGGCAGCGTGACGGCCGGCAATGCGTCGACGATCAGCGACGGCGCGGCGGCGGTGGTGGTCGCTTCGGCTGCGGCTGCTAAGCGGCTCGGCCGTCAACCGCTGGCTCGCATCGTGGCCTCGGCGACTTTCGGCGGAGAGCCGGCCGATCTCTTCACGGCTCCGGTGGCGGCGATTCGACAAGTGCTCGATCGAGCCGGTCGGTCGATCGGTGACGTCGATTTATTTGAGATCAATGAGGCGTTCGCCGTCCAAATGTTGGCGTGTGTGCAACAGCTCGACCTGCCGGTTGATCGAGTCAACATTCACGGCGGGGCGATCGCGCTGGGGCATCCGATCGGTGCCAGCGGTGCTCGCGTGCTGACGACGCTATTGTCCGCGTTGGAGCAAAGACAGCGTCGCTTCGGAATAGCCGCCCTCTGTTTGGGTGGCGGGAACGCGGTCGCGATGTTGATCGAACGGTTGTGAGGCATGATGTCATCCGACGCGGCAGTTCAAAACGTGCCACTCAATCCGGCGAGCGACCCGATCAAACCGGCTGCTCGGTTCACGTTCGTCGACGGGCTGCGCGGTCTCGCGGCGTTGGGGATCGCCTTGTACCACACTTGGCGGTACGAGCCGGCGTTGGTCGATGACCCGCAGGCGTATGCGTCCAACGACTTCGTGCCGGCGGCCGTCGATTGGGTGTTGCTGCGAACGTGGGTCGGCGTGCAATTTCTGTTGGTGGTCAGCGGATTCGTCATCGCCTTCACGTTGCGAAATACTTGGGTGACACCGCGCGAAGCGTTGTCGTTTGTCGGACGTCGAGTCGTCCGCCTGTGGCCGCCGTACGCAGTGACGATCTTGTTTGTGTTGTTGTTGCACGCGGTGTGCATTGCTTGGTGGGGATTCAAGTCGCCCTTTGAAGAGCCGCTGACGTTCGCTCGGGTTGTGGCACATTTGGCCTTCCTGCAAGACGTGCTTGGCGAAACTCCGTTGTCGGCCGCGATCTGGACGGTCTGCATCGAGATGCAGTTTTATGTGGTCAGCGTGGTTGGTTGGGGATTGGCTCAGCGGTTGGTTTCTGGGTCGAATCCGCAGCAGCCGCGACCGTCAGCCTGGAGTGCGATGTTGGTTTTCGCACCATTGGGCTTGGCCGCATTGCTCGTTTGGAACCGGCAGGACAGCACCGATCCGTGGGTGATTCACTTCCTGAATTCGTTTTTTCTCGGCATGGTGACGTGGTGGACGCTCGACCGAACGGTGCCGGCGTGGGCCTTCGCGGCCGTTGTTACAGTGGTCGCAGGACATCTCGCTGTTCAGTGGAAAGCGGAGAACGCTCTCGCTTTGGCGGCGACGTTGGCGATCTATCTCGCCGGAACGACGAACCATCTTCACGACTGGCTGAATTGGCGTTGGCTGCAATATCTCGGACGGATTTCGTACAGCCTGTATCTGATTCACTACCCGGTCGGTCACTTCGTGATGTGGCTCGGTTGGCATTGGTGCGATCACGCGCCGACACCGGCTCAGGCGACGTTGATCTTGTTTGCCTGTTTTGTGGCGAGCCTTATCGCCGGGCATCTGTTGTATGTGTGCGTCGAGGCTCCGAGCGGCCGCTGGTCCACTTGGCTCAAGAATCGCCGTCCTGGATAAGCTCGCAAGCGAGAGCGGTTATAGACTCGGCGGCACACCGAGCGACTTGCCGCCGTCGATGGCGAGCGCGGTGCCCGTCACCATGCTCGCGGCATCACTCACGAGGTACAGGATCGCAGAGGCGATTTCTTCCGGGCGGCTCATGCGGCCGAACGCATGAGCCAACGGACTGGCGGCGATGAAGCGTTGCTCGGTCGCGGCGCGGTCGGTAGCGGCGTCCAGATCGGCGTTCATCATGCCGGTGTCGCAGACGGGGCCGGGGCAGACGGCGTTGACTCGAATGCGGTCCTTCGCATGACACAGAGCGAGGCTTTTCGTGAGGCCGATCAGAGCCATCTTGCTGATCGAGTACACGGGATCGTGTGCTCGTGGGAGCAACCCCGCGTTGCTGGCGGTGTTCACGATGCTGCCGCCTCCGGAGCGAATCAGGTGCGGGATCGCGAATTTGGCTCCGAAGAATGCGGCCTTGAAGTTCGTGTCGAGGCAGTTGTCCCAGTCGGTCTCGGTGACTTCGTCGATTTGTTTGACCATGCCGATCCCGGCGTTGTTGACGAGGATGTCCAACCGGCCGGCCGAGGTCGCGGCTTGGTCGATCAACCGTTGCAAATCGGCAACATCGCGGACGTCGCTGACAGTGGCCTGGATGCCGTGGCTGGCGAAGGCCTGTTCGGAATCCGGCGGCAAGCGATAATCACCGACGAAGACCCGGGCACCCTGTTGAGCCAAGAGGATGGCGGTGGCTCGTCCGATGCCGCTGGCTCCACCGGTGATGACGGCCACTCGGCCGGAAAGGGTCGCAAGGGAGGTCATCGCAAGTTCCTTCGGCAGCCCGTAGAAATGGCCTCAACTGGCTTTCAGAGCAAGGTTTAAGCGGGTAAAGTCATTGGCCGTTGTGACGTCGGATTTCAAAACGACTCAGAATGTCGCGAACTTCGATGGCTCGACTCAGGTATTGTCCTGCCGTGAATTTGCGAGACGAGTGAACAATTTCAAGGTAGCGTTGACAGTCATCGCAAGCAAACGGTGAGAATCGGCTCTTGATTGGGGGGAGACTCGAATGATGCGGACGTGGAGCGGAAGTCGGTTGGTTCGTTGGGGGGTGGCTAGTCTGGCACTCGCCGTCAGTGCCTCCGTCGCGATCACGGCAGAGGAATCGGGATCGAAGGACGCAAAGTCGAAGGCGACTTCTGCGGACGCGAAAGCCGGTTCGGCCACGAAGCCCACTGGCAAGAAGCGAGATGACTTCACGACGGGCTCGTCCGACGTGCTCATCTCGTTCATCAACGAACAAATCCGCCAAGGCTGGACCGACAATGAAATCGAACCGTCGGAAGTCGCTGGCGATGGCGAGTGGATTCGCCGCGTGTACCTCGACATCGTCGGCCATGTGCCGCCGATGGAAGAGATCGAAAAATTCCTGGCCGACAAAGATAAGGCCAAGCGATCGAAGCTGATCGACAAACTGCTCGACGACCCGGCCTATGTTCGACATTGGACCAATGTCTGGACGAACCTGATGATCGGCCAGCAGACTCCTGATCGAGTCAGCCGGAAGGGAATGGAGAAGTTCCTCCGCGAAGCGTTCACCAAGAACCGGCCGTGGAATGAAGTCGTCATGGACATCGTCTCGGCCGAGGGACACTTCGAAGAGAACGGTGCCGTCAATTATCTCTTGGCTCAAATGGTGATGCCCGATGGCGGTGTGCTCGCGACGGCCAAGACCACGCGACTCTTCATGGGCATGCAAGTGCAATGCACGCAGTGCCACAACCACCCGTTCAATGATTGGCAGCAGCGTCAGTTCTGGGAATTCAACAACTTCTTCACTCAGCTCCAGAAGCAGGATCACCAGAAGTACGACGTGAAGGCCGGTCGAATGGTCTTCGATTACGCCGAACTGAAACGTCGCGACGGAGTTTCTGATCACGTCACCTACGAAAAACGAAATGGTGTGATTGAGGCCGCGTATCCTCGCTATTTCGGCAAAGACGTCATCGACGACGTGGCCCAGAAGGACAAGGACGGTTGGGACGTCAATCGTCGCGAAGTGC
>JAYVQJ010000441.1:0-7962 GCA_043777235.1 Planctomycetia bacterium | reverse complement strand
GAAGCGGTTTGCCACGCACTTTGCTGAGACCGCTCGGACGGGCAACTACGCTCAGCGAGGCAGCCCGTTTCTGTATCGCGGTGACGATGGCAAACCGGCTTTGGATTTCGTTCGCTATTGCTGTGACGTGAACGACGGCAAGTTGCCGGATGTCGTCACGATTTGCCTCGGCCCGAACGACATCTTTTCGTTCAACGACGACACGATCGAGGGCGGCATCGACGACATGCTCAAGCATCTCGATCTGCTGGTGGAGATGCTTCGGAAGCAAGCGACTTCCACAAAAGTTGCGATCTTGTTGCCGCTCCCGCCGGCCGCGACTCAGGATGCCTTCGGATCGAACTACGCCAGCGGGCAGACTCGTTGGCAGTACAAGCGGAATCAACATCGGCTGGTCGAGCGGATGCTCGAAAAATACTCTGGCCGCGAATCGGAGCAGGTGCATGTCGTGCCGACGTATCTGGGCCTCGACTGCGTCCACAATTACCCGACTGAATCCGTCCCGGCCAACGCGACGACCGAGACGAAGATCACTCGCCAGAACAACGGAGTCCACCCGGCCGCTTCCGGCTACCACCAGCTCGGCGATATGCTGTTCGCGTGGCTGAAGTCCCTGTAGCCGTCTCGCTCCGCGAGACGCCTGCCGCCTGCGCACCAAGACGTCTTCGTGAAACCGAGCGTCGATCGTGTATCGGCTTTCCTCTCGCGGAGCGAGAGGGCTACTGAAGACAGCCTCTGTTCCTTCCCACCGTTTCATCCCCCAACCTTGGAGACCTGCCATGAGAATGTCGTCCCTGTGCTGCCTCGCGTGTACCGTGTTGTTTGCCGGTGTGTTCGTTTCGGCCGAAGACAAGAAGCCCGACGAGAAAATCCCGCCGTTGCTCAAGCACGAAATGAAAACACTGACCGGCAAGAAAGTGGACCTCGGCAAGTACAAAGGCAAAGTGCTGCTCGTCGTCAACGTCGCCAGCCAATGTGGAGCGACTCCGCAGTACAAGCCGCTCGAAGTGTTGCACGAGAAGTACAACGAGAAGGGTCTCGCAGTGCTCGGCTTCCCCTGCAATCAGTTCGGCAAGCAAGAGCCGGGCAGCGATGAGGACGTCGCTCAGTTCTGTGAGAAGAACTACGGCGTGAAGTTCGACATGTTCTCGAAGGTCGATGTCAACGGCGACAAGGCCGCCGACCTCTTCAAAGAGCTGACCTCGAAAGACAACTTCGCGAAGGACGCCGGACCGGTGAAATGGAACTTCGAGAAATTCCTCATCAGCAAAGAAGGCAAAGTCGTCGGCCGCTTCCGCACTGGCGTGGAACCTGACTCGGAAGAAGTCGTCAAGGCGATTGAAGCCGAATTGGCGAAGTAAGGAATCGAGCCAGTTTCTCACGCGAAGGCGCGGAGACGCGAAGAATTCAAGCCCCTCTTCGCGACTCCGCGCCTTCGCGTGAGATGATTCTTCGGGAGTTGTCTGCATGACGCCGCTCAGGTCACGTCACCTGCTGTTGCTGATCGGCACGGTCATCGCCGCTCTGATTGCATGGCCGCGCGAGCGGGCCGACTCGCAAGAAGCACCGACATTCGACGCCGCCTCCGTTGAGTTCTTCACGACGAAAGTAAAGCCGCTCCTGGAAGCTCGCTGCTTCGAGTGTCACGGGCCGGAAGTGAAAAAGCTCAAGGGAGGACTGAGCCTCGCATCGCGAGCGGTGATTCTGCGCGGCGGCGATTCCGGGGCGGCGATCGTGCCGGGGAAGCCGGCCGAGAGTCTGCTCGTCAAAGCGATCAACTACGTCGATTTCGAGATGCCCCCGAAGTCACGTCTGCCCGAAGGAGAAGTCGCAATCCTGACCGAATGGGTCAAGCGCGGTGCTCCGTGGAGTACCGTCAAAGACGATCCCGCGAGCAACCTCAAACCCGATGCGTTCCCGCTGGCCGAACGCAAAGCCAAACATTGGGCATGGAAGCCGATCAAACATTACGACCCGCCGAACGTAGCCGCGTCGCTCCGCGACGTGGATTCCATGAGCGACATCGACAAGTTCGTCGTCGCCAAGCTCAAAGAACACGGCTTGTCTCCCGCCGCGTCTGCCGATCGTCGCATACTGTTGCGTCGAGTTTATTTCGCCTTGATCGGCCTCCCACCAACACCCGCCGAGGCGGAAGAATTCCTCGCCGACAAAGCACCGACTCGCGATGCCCTCACACGAGTCGTGGACCGTTTGCTCGACTCGCCGCATTTCGGCGAACGCTGGGCGCGGCATTGGCTCGATCTGGCCCGCTACGCCGAAACGCTCGGTCACGAGTTCGATTACCCGCTGGCTCACGCGCACCAATACCGCGACTATGTAATCCGCGCGCTCAACGCCGATGTGCCGTATGACCGTTTTGTTGTCGAGCATGTCGCGGGTGATTTGCTCAAAGTAGACGACTCACTCCGTGAGTCGAATGTCCGGTCACGGAGTGACCGGTCTACTTGGGCCGCTCGCCTTCATCCGACCGACAAATACAACGAATCCCTCCTCGCCACCGGTTTCTGGTTTCTCGGCGAGGACAAGCACGCTCCGGTCGATGCGAAAGCGGAACAGGCCGCGCGGATCGACAATCAGCTCGACGTTTTCACGAAGACGTTTCTCGGTTTGACCGTCGCCTGCGCGCGATGTCACGACCACAAGTTCGATGCAATCAGCACTCAGGACTATTACGCCCTTACCGGCTTCTTGCAGAGTTCACGGCGACAGACGGCGTATCTCGATCCTCACGGCAAGATCGACGCGGCAGTCGCCGAGCTGAGACAAATGCGCGGCGATCAGACGACTGCTTCCAAGATCGCCAAAGTGCGGGACGTCCCGGCCAACACCGTGCTGTTCGAGGACTTCACCTCAACCACGTTCGTCGATTTGCAACACCCTTCGGCCGAAAGCCGTGAGCCGAGGGCCGAGGGCCGTCATCCTTTTCCTTCGGGTAAAACGGAAAAGGATCACGGCCGACGGCTCACGGCCAACGGCTCTCGGCCGGATGAAAGCCCCGCAACCCGCAACCCACAACCCGCAACTTGGTTCGCCACCGGCTGGGCGTTTGACGAGGGGCCGAATCGATACGGCGTCGTTCACAGCGGCGAGTTGCATCCCCGATTGCGCGGCGTGCTGCGGTCGCCGACGTTCACGATCACTCATCCGCAGATTCTGTATCGGCTCGCTGGTCAGAATGCGCGCGTGCGGTTGGTGCTCGACGGCTACCAGATGATGGACTTCAGCGGATTGCTGTTCGGCGGCACGACCTTCGAGGTCAAGACCGACGGCAAGTGGGTCTGGCATCGTCAAGGAGGCGATCTGCAAAACCACATCGGTCGCCGAGCCTACATCGAACTGATCGACGATAGCGACGGCTGGATCGCTTGCGAATCCATCTGGTTCACGAACGGCGGACCGGAACCAATGGTGCTGCCCGATGAAGCTGCTCCGCTCGGGGACAAGCCCGCGGAAACACAGATCGCGATCCCCGATCCGATGCGAGCCATCGCGATCTGCGACGGCAACGCGGTGAACGAGCACGTCTTCATTCGCGGTAGCCACAAGAACCTCGGCCCTGAAGTCAGACGCCGCAATCTCGAAGCGTTCGACGGCATCGACCAACCGATCGCCGATCGCGAACTCGGCAGCGGCCGATTGCAATTGGCTCTGCGATTGATCGATGCGAAGAGTAATCCGTTCGTGCCGCGAGTGGCCGTGAACCGCGTCTGGCATCACCTGTTCGGCCGAGGCCTCGTCGAGTCGGTCGATAACTTCGGTGTGCTCGGCAAAGCGCCGACGCATCCGGAATTGCTCGATCACCTCGCCGAGACCTTCGTCGCTGATGGCTGGTCGCTCAAGCGGTTGATCCGACGCATCGTGTTGACGAACACATGGCAGATGACGAGCGTCTCTGATTCGCGCAACGAAGAACTCGATCCGCAGAATCTGTGGCTGCATCGTGCTCCGATTCAGCGGCTGGAAGGTGAAGCGATTCGCGATTCGATGCTGCTGATCGCCGGCCGTTTGAATCGGCAAACACTCGGCCCGAGCGTGCCAGTTCATCTGACGCCGTTCATGCAGGGCCGAGGCCGACCCGGCAACAGCGGACCGCTCGACGGCGACGGTCGGCGCAGCCTCTACACGTCGATCAACCGCAACTTCCTGTCGCCGATGATGCTCGCCTTCGACACGCCGATCCCGTTCACGACGATCGGCCGCCGCAACGTCTCGAACGTGCCGGCTCAAGCACTGATCCTGATGAATGACCCATTCGTCCTCGACATGTCAAAACGCTGGGCCGAACGCTCGCTGAAGGACAACCCCGACCTCACGCCGGAACAGCGCACCGAGCGGCTGTACCTCGAAGCCTTCACTCGCTCGCCGACTTCTGCCGAACAAGCCGATGCCCTCGCGTTCCTGCAAGAGCAAGCGAAGTCACAGAACCTCTCGGCCGACGCCTGGCCCAAACACGTTCAACCCTGGACCGACCTCTGCCATGTGCTGTTCAATGTCAAAGAGTTTGTGTTCGTGAAATGATCCTATTTGTCAGGAGTTCGTCATGAGTTCGCCAATTGCCGAGCTGGAACAAGTCGAGGCCCAAGTGCTGCAATGGTCGCCTCAGTTGCGAGCGAATCTTGCCGAGCGTCTCTTTCAAAGTCTGGCCGATGACGAAACGGCGTCCAGAAGTCTTTCCGAAAGTCAGATCGACGACATCGTTCGCCGCCAGCAACGCCACAAGAACGGCGAAGGTCACGCGAGCGACTATCGCGAAAGCCTGAGCAGGCTGGATCGGGCGTTGGCGGAGTTTCGTAAAGCATGAAATTGATTTGAGGTTTTTGAAGAGGAAGTGGTTGTCTACGCTGTTTCCGATGGCCGTCGCGACGACCCGTGGATTCAGCGATTGCCCCCGCACGGAGCGTAATGCCGATGCCACATTGCCAAAGATTTCATGTTCGGCCGCAGACTCGCCGCGAGATGCTCACCAGTTGCGCAAACGGCTTCGGAACGGTCGCGCTGACGACGCTGCTCGGAGACTCGGCATTCGGCGCTGAGGCTGGCTCGACGAGCGACAAGAATCCATTCGCCGCTCGCAAGCCGCACTTCGATGCGAAGGCGAAGTCGGTCATTTTTCTCTACATGGATGGGGGAGTTTCGCAGGTCGATTCGTTCGATCCAAAGCCGCGGCTCGATGCCGAGAACGGCAAGCCGTTCGCCATGAAGATCGAGAAGACACAGTTCAACAACATCGGCAACACGCTGGCGAGTCCTTGGAAGTTCAAGCAGTACGGCGACAGCGGCATTCCGGTCAGCGATTTGTTTCCGCATGTCGCAGAGCACGTCGACAAGCTGGCGGTTGTTCGTTCTCTGACATCGCAGTTCCCGGAGCACACGAACGCGAACTACTTCCTGCACACTGGCAACGGCCAGCAGGGCCGGCCGAGCATGGGAGCGTGGGTCGGCTATGGACTCGGCAGTGAGTGCCAGGACTTGCCGGGATTCGTGGTGCTCAACGGCGGTTTGATTCCGCCAGGAGGACTCGACAACTTCAACAGCGGATTCCTGCCGGCGAGCTTTCAAGCCAGCGTGCTCGGCGCGAGCGATCCGCCGGTTGCGAACATCAAACGAACGGAGTCAACGGCCGAGGCTCAGCAGCGGAAGCTGGACCTGATGCGCAAGCTCGACCGCAAGCTGCTGGAACAAACCGGGCCAGTCGATGCGCTCGAATCGGCGATTGCGAATTACGAACTCGCCGCGCGGATGCAGATGGCCGTGCCGAAGCTGATGGACTTGTCGAACGAGACCGAAGCGACTCAAAAGGCATACGGCCTGCAAGCCGACTTCGGCAACACGCGAACGTTCGGCCGCACCTGTTTGCTGGCTCGGCGGCTGGTCGAACGGGGTGTGCGGTTCATCGAGCTGACTTGCCCCGGCGGCAACGGGGATCGCTGGGATCAACACAACGGCCTCAAAGATGGACACCAGAAAAACGCACTGACTGTCGATCAGCCGATTGGAGCGCTGCTGGCCGATCTCGCCCAGCGCGGTTTGCTCGACAGCACGCTCGTCATCTGGTCGGGCGAGTTCGGTCGAACTCCGTTCGCTCAAGGAAGCGACGGCCGCGATCACAACCCGTTCGCCTTCTCGATCTGGATGGCCGGCGGGGGCATCAAAGGTGGCACGACCTATGGCCAGACTGACGAGTACGGCTACAAGTGCGTCGAGAACCGACTCGAAATGCACGACATGCACGCCACGATGCTGCACCTACTCGGCGTCGATCACACGAAGCAGACATTCCGATTCAGTGGCCGAGACATGCGCCTGACCGACGTGCATGGGCAAGTCGTCAAAGAAATCTTGGCGTGAGCGAAAGTAGACCAGTCACTCCGTGACTGGAATCTTCGAGTCACGGAGTGACTCGTCGACTTTGTCCGCATCGACTCAACTCGAAATCGTCTGCCAACCGCCGCCGTCGGCGCTGGCGAGCGCGGCCAAGTTGACTCGCAGGGTTTGCAAACCTTCGTCGAGCGAACAGGCTGGCGGCGACAACTCTTCGACCGCAGTGAGAAACTGATCGGCTTGGCGAACAAACAACGTGTCTCGCTCCAACGGAGCGATGCGTTCTTCCTGCCAGTCAGCACCCGGAGCGGTCAGCCAACTCAAGCGATTGAGATGTGATTCCCAGCGAATCGTGCCACGTTCGCAAACGACGGTCAGCGTGAATTCATTCGGGGCTTGATGCTGATTGAGGCTGTAACTGCCCATGACGTCGCCGTGCCGAACCAGCAGATGCACCGTGTCTTCGACCGAGACGCCTTCGAGCACTTGATGCGCGGCGTCTGCCACCAATCGTTTGACGGGTCCGAGCAACCACTCGCCCGCGTTGATGACATGCGTGAGCGCGTCTTGAATCGCGCCGCCGCCGGTCGCTCGGTCTTTGTAGTAGATGTCGCGATACGCGGGACGATACGTCGGGAAGTGCTGGCCGCTCACGGCGATCAACTCGACCGGCCGGCCGAAGCGACCGTCTTGCAGCCGTTGCCGCATCGAAGTCAGCAACGGATGACTGCGATAAACGTAAGCGACTCCGGCCGTCAGTTCGCGTTCTCGCACGATCTGTTGCAGGCGGTCGATGCCGTCAAACGACGTGCTCAACGGTTTTTCGATCAGCAAATGGACGCCACACGCGATGAGTTGTGTGGCGATCGCGATATGCAAATGCGCCGGCACGGCGATGACTGCGACCGTCGGCTGGGTGGCAAGTGCCTCGTCGAGATTGGCGAATCCGCGCATGCCGTATCGTTCGGCGATCGTTTCACGAAGCGCGGCATTGACCTCGACGAAAATGGCTTCGGTGCGGCCGGTCGTGAGAAAGCATCGCAAGTGACGCTCGCCGATTGAGCCGACACCGACAACGAGCAATTTGTGATTGGGCGAATTCATGTTTCTCTCGCTCCACCGTCCGCTTGCTTGATTGCCTCTTCGAGCCAGTGACGAAATTCTTCGGTATCCTCCGCCTTTGACAATCGCCGTGCCCTTGCCGCTTGCAAGGCCTCGACGGCAGCAGGCGATGCCAGCGTTACCAAACCATCCATTGCCTCCTGCCAAATTCGGGGATCTGAGTCAAAGAGCGTCTTCCCCAGGAACGGAATGAGCGAATGCTGCCGGTGTTGCCAGATCACGCGAAGTAGAAAACTTCGCACGTCGTTATCAGCCTCTACCCAGAACGCTTCGATCATCTCATTCAGGCATCCGTCGTCCAGTTCCAACAAACCGTGGAACGCCTCGTCAACGTTGCCTTCACGATATCGCTTCAAATAGTTATCGATTTGTGATGCGAAAGTCTGCATCGCTGCGGCAGCGTTCCGAATAGCGGGCCAAGCCAAATACGGGCTCTCCGCCACTCTTGTTGATTCTTGTGTTGCCGATCCAATCAGCCGGAACGCGCTAGCGTCCGGT
>JAYVQJ010000440.1:0-2076 GCA_043777235.1 Planctomycetia bacterium | reverse complement strand
GCCAACTGCAACACACCTTGCCCACCCATGCTCACACCGAAGGCCGCCAGCGCGGGAGGCTTCACGTTCCAAGTCGCCGCCAACCACGGCAGCACGTTCGAGCGAATGTGTCCGATCGGAGACAACTCGGCATCGAACTCGGGACAAACGACCGGCAGCCACCACGAACGTTTTCCGTGCGGACAAATCGCTCGCAGTCCGTGCCGTTCGAGTTCCGCCGTGTACGCCGCATTGCCGACGAGCGTCTGCAAGCCGTGACCGTGCAGAAAGAGCACGGCTCGCGCGGGCTCGCACGGCCGGGACGGTTCAAAGATGTCAGCCGCTTTGTCGGCGATGTTGATGGTTTGCCAACCGGACACAGCGAAACTTTCTGCGACGGAATTCTGAATGAGTCCACACTGCCGGAAAAACAACGCAGTGCAAAGTGCAGAGTGAAGAGTGCAAAGTGCAAAATCAAGAAACGGCCAACGACGGAGCCTGTCCGTCACTTTTCACTTTGCATTCACCACTCTGCATTTTGCACTGCGTTCTTTCGTCAAACGCTCATGTCAGCACATCGCGGATGACGTGCCCATGCACGTCGGTCAGACGGCGTTCAATGCCGTTGTGGTAGAAGCTCAGCCGTTCGTGATTCAGGCCGAGCAGATGCAAAATCGTGGCGTGCAGATCGTAGATCGTCGAAACGTTCTCGACTGCTTGATGTCCGAACTCGTCGGTCGCGCCGTACGAGAACGGAGCTTTCACGCCCGCTCCGGCCAGCCAAACGGTGAAACCTTTCGGATTGTGGTCGCGACCGTTCGCTCCCTTTTGGAACGTTGGCATTCGACCGAATTCCGTGACCCAAGCAACGAGCGTGTCCTCCAGCAGGCCACGCTGTTTCAGATCGCGCAGCAACGCGGCACATGGCTGATCGAGGATCGGTGCATGCACGGAATACTGCTGCTGAAGAGTCTTGTGACCATCCCAATTGCCGACTCCCTCGCCCATCGCGTACGAGCCGTTGAAGAGTTGCACGAACCGCACGCCCCGCTCGATCAGTCGCCGAGCCAGCAGGCAATTCCGCGCAAAGCCCGCTTTGTTCTTGTTCTCGTCCAGAGTGCCGTAGGCTTCGTGTGTCGATTTCGATTCGGCTTCCAGGTTCGCGACCGCTGCCGCACTGAGCTGCATCTTCGCGGCGAGTTCATAGCTGGCGATCCGCGCGAGCAGTTCACTGTCGCCGGGATTGCGTTCGAGATGTTTCTCGTTGAGCCGTCGCAGGAAGTCGCGCGTCGCGACATCGGTCGGTTCGGAAATCTCCGGAGGACGGCGCAGATTCGGAATCGGCTTGTCGGCGGTGAACGGCGTCCCCTGAAACGCGGCCGGCAGAAACTTTGAGTTCCAATGACTCGCACCGATTTGCGGCACGCCGCGCGGATCGGGGATCGCCACGAACGCAGGCAGGTCGGAGCACTCGCTGCCGAGTGCGTAGCTGACCCAACAGCCGGCACCCGGAAAACCGTCGAGGATGTAGCCGGTGCTCATCTGGTTCTCGGCCGGCCCGTGTGTGTTCGACTTCGCGGTCATCGAATGTATGAAGCACATCTCGTCGGCGAGGCCCGCGAGATTCGGCAGCAAGTCGCTGACCATCTTCCCCGACTCGCCGCGCGGTCGGAATTGCCACAGCGGCTTGACTAGGTTCCCGTTCTCACCCTGAAACGTGATGAGCTTGTCGTTGCCGGGCAACGGCATGTCATGCCGTTTGATGAGTTCCGATTTGTAGTCGAACGTGTCGACGTGACTGACCGCTCCAGAGCAAAAAATGAGCAGCACCCGATTCGCTCGCGCCGTGAAGTGCGCCGGTCGAGCGGCATACGGTTTTGAGGGATCAATCTTCGGCCGGATCGGCCCGGCATCTGCCGCGAGTCCCGGCTTCGCCAGCAACGTCGAGAGCGCGATCCCGCTCAGCCCGCGCACCGAGTCGTCAAGAAATCGACGCCGGTCGAGCAACCGCAAACCCAGCGGTGATGTCGGTGGTTCTGTCATACTCACAAAGTAACCCGAAGCGTCAGCGAGGGCGAGCGATCCACGAGATCATCA